>ONAI01000037.1 GCA_900315755.1 uncultured Ruminococcus sp. | reverse complement strand
TTATTGGGAGGCTTATTTTATTCATCAAGTTCGATCAGTGCTTCGAGGTTTGCGTCTATTTTCTGTTTCAGCTCATCTATCTCGGTACATTTTTGATTCATGAGTTCATAATCCGAATAGACTTCCTCTTTGCTGATCTCTTCGGAGAGAGCATCTATCTGTGCCTGAAAAGCGTCGATCTCCTTTTCGAGACGGCGCATTTCATTTTTTCTTGCGGCATCAGCACTTCGCTGCTGCTTGCTGCGGTAAGCCTTACCTGATTTTTCTTTGGCAGCTTCATAGGCTTTCTGCTGTTTTTCTGCTTCAATGGCACGGCGTTCGGCAGCCTGTTCATCCCGCAGAATGTCGAGGTACTTATTGAATCCGTAATTGTGGGAACGGTAGCCGTTCGCAGTTAATTCAATAAGTCTGTCAGCTATTTTACTGAGAAGATAGCGGTCATGCGAGACGAAAATAACAGTGCCTGTATAGTCTTCAAGAGCCTCTTCGATAGCTTCTTTTGAAGAGAGGTCAAGATGGTTTGTAGGCTCATCGAGAATGAGTACATTTCCGTGCTCCTGCATCATTATGGCGAAGCAGAGCTTAGCGCGTTCACCGCCGCTTATAACGCCGGTCTCTTTGAATACGTTTTCACCGACAAGTCTGACCTGAGCAAGCAGACTGCGTACTTCAAGGTCAGAGAGTGAAGGGTAGCGGCTGTGGAGTTCTTCCATAACTGTGAGTTCGCGGTTCAGCTGAGTGCTTTCCTGCTCGAAGTAAGAGATCTTGATATTGCTGTTCCAGCGGACAGTGCCTTTATGCGGAAGCTGTTCCTGAATTATGCGGAGCAGCGTGGATTTACCGATACCATTGTCACCAATGATGCCTATTTTTTCGCCTCTGCGGACTTCAAAGCTTATGTTGTCGAGGAGAGTTTTTCTTTTGCTGCCTTCGCCGACAGAGATGTCTATATCCTTGACCTTGAGAACATCAACAGGCGGTTCAACTGCGTATGTAAACTGTATTTTCGCTGACTTTGCTTCGTGTGCGGGACGTTCTATACGTTCCATTTTTTCAAGCTGTTTGCGGCGGCTCTGAGCCATTTTAGTAGTGGAAGCACGAACAAGGTTACGTGCGACGTAGTCCTCCATTTTAGCGATCTGCTTCTGCTGCATTTCGTATTCTTTTTCACGGCGGGCACGGTTTTCTTCGCGCTGACGTACAAATGCCGTATAGTTTCCGCGGTAACGGGTGAGTGTACCATGTTCGATCTCGCATATGGAAGAGCAGAGACGGTCGAGGAAGTAACGGTCGTGCGACACGATGAGTACAGCGCCGCGATAGGTGCGGAGATAGTCTTCAAGCCACATGATAGTCTTGAAGTCGAGGTGGTTGGTAGGCTCATCGAGAATAAGCAGATTCGGCTCTTCAAGGAGAAGCTTAGCGATACAGAGACGTGTTTTTTCGCCTCCGCTGAAGCCGGAAACGGTGCGTTCGAGTTCATTTTCGCTGAATCCCATACCGTTGAGTATCATTCGTATTTTAACATCAGTATTATAGCCGTCGTTGGCTTCGAGCCACGATGAAAGCTGCTGGTATTCGTCGGCAGCGGAGTTATCGCCAGTTTCTATTTCTATCTCGATCTCCCTCAGACGCTCAATAGCACGGCGCATAGGCTCAAAGACCTTTCGCATCTCCTCAATTACGGTACTCTCGGAATCAAGCCCGCCCATTTGTTCAAGGTAGCCGATAGTAGTTTTGGCGGCAAGGGAGACGATACCGTCCTTTTCGGTAAAGCGGTCCGGCTCGACTGAACCGGTAAGTATTTTCAACAATGTGGACTTACCGCATCCGTTATTTCCGACGAGACCTATCTTGTCAGATTCATCAATGGTCAGGGAAATATTGCTGAGCACCTGGTTTCCATTATAAAATTTGTTTATATTCGTAAGGCTTGCAAGCATAATATCTTCCTTTATTCTGGGTTATTCAAACTTCCAGTTTGTATTGTATTTATTCAGTTCCGCGATCAGTTCGTCAATATCGTCGCCGTCGTATACAGTATAGTATCTGTCCTTCTTACCTTTTCCTGTATATGTGTATTCCACGTATTTATCATTGATTATGACAACATCAGAAATGGTTCCTGCTTTCAGACAGGCTTCAAATGATACATAGGTAGTATTCGGGTAATCTGAAACGTAATGATTTTTTTCCCAGCTGGCGTAATAACCGATAAAATAAGCAAAAGCGGCAGCTAAGATAATAAGAAGCGTGAAGCGAATAAGAAACGAGGGGATGGTTTTCTTTTCACTTTTTTTCTGATTGTTTTCGGGAACGATGCCCCTTATGAAATCAAGAGAATCCTCATCGCACTGCTCCTTGAATATCTGTATGCTTCTGCCGAACGGGAATTTGATTATCAGGCGTTTATCATCCTCGGCGAATAACTCGGCAGTTTCGTATTTCAGCAGCACCTCTGAGGATGAGGTATTTACCTTAACGCTGTCATCATAGAAGGTATAGGTGATGCAGTCTTCGCCGGCGTTCCGGAGCTTTTCAAGGAAAGCCTTTCTCCTGCCCGGCGCTACGACTAATACGAGGATGCATCTTACAACAATCAGCAGTGGGAGTATAGTCCAAAAAAACCACGAAGAGCTGCGATCAATTAGCATCAGCGTAATGTGTTCAAGCACGATAGCGAGTATCACAAACTGGATGATCATGTAATGCCTGCGTGAATATTTCCCGAATAGCGGCTTCAGGAAATCCGGATCGTTTATTATCATATCAAGCTTATAAACTGCTTCTTTTTCAGGGCAATCGTTCATCGCATATCCTCCGGAAATAATGTTCACATACGAACATTATAACATAAACCGACATCCGAATCAATAGCCTGACTGCCATAAATTTGCACTTGACAATTCAGAACATATGTGTTACAATAACTAAAGAACAACTGTTCGGAACTAACATTCGCAAATGAGGTGATACTATGAAACGAAGCATACTCCATGTTGACTGCAACAATTTCTTTGCATCAGTAGAGAGCGTTTATGAGCCTTCCCTGAGGGAAGTGCCGTTTGTTGTGACAGGCAGGTCGGAAGAACGTCATGGGATAGTTCTTGCAAAGAACGAACTTGCAAAGAAATACGACATAAGAACCGGCGAGACCTTGTGGCAGGCTAAGAAAAAATGTCCGAAGCTGAGGACGGTCGAGCCGCATTTTGACCGCTATAACAAATTCTCGAAGCTGTTCAAGGGGATATGCTTTGAGTATACCGATTTGCTTGAAAGCTTCGGCATAGACGAGTGCTGGCTGGACGTTACCGGCAATCGGAAAAGCCCGGTTGATATAGCGGAGGAGATAAGAGAGCGTGTGAAGAACAGCTATGGTATAACGGTATCAGTCGGGGTAAGCTTTAATAAGGTCTTCGCGAAGCTTGCTTCGGATCTAAAAAAGCCGGACGCTGTTACTATAATTGATGAAGAAAATTTCCGCGGCAAGGTATGGGGACTTCCTGCGGAAGATATGCTTGGTGTAGGAAGAGCAACTCTGAAGTGCCTTCGTGCCCATGGAGTTCGCACAATAGGTGAGATAGCTGCGGTAGAGCCTGATATACTGAAGGTGTGGCTCGGAAAGGGCGGAACTTACCTCTGGAAATATGCAAACGGTCTTGATGATTCAAGAGTTATGCGTTACGATGAGAAGATACCGCCGAAGTCTGTAAGCAGCGGATATACACCTTATCGCAATCTTGAAAATGAGAACGATGTGAGGATACTGATATATGCACTCAGCGAGAATATAGCCTCACAGCTGCGTAAACACAGTCTGTGCTGCCGTACTGTTTCCATCTTTATTCGTGATACAAGTCTGAAATATATCAGCCGGCAGTGCGTCCTTGAACGCGAGATCTCTGACAGTGCCGGTATAGCCGAGAAGGCACTCGGACTGTTCAAACGTACATATAACAGTGATATGCCGGTAAGGAGCATAACCGTATGTGCTTCGGAGCTTGTGCCTTACAGCGGAAATTTACAGCTTGATTTCAGCGGAGAAGCAGAGCGTGATGAACATCGTGAAAGCATAAATCGTGCGGTAGATATGATACGCCGACGTTATGGATACAGTTCGGTGTGCCGTGCGGTCATAATGCAGGATAAACGGCTTGGAATGTTTGATCCGAAGGAGATAGGGGATGCTCATCCGGTAGGAGTCAGAAATTGAGAATATCACTTTGCAGAAGCGGCATAGCGTTTCAGGGCGATGAGAGCTGTCAGCAGGAACAGCAGACCTCCTGATACAACAAGTGCCGGCGGAAGCTTTACAGGAGCATTTTGGGAAGTGGAAGGATCAAAAGCTGCAGCAGATTCCGGAGCATCCGAGAAGCTTATACCGTTTTCATTTGCGTAAGCTTCGGCAACTGAATCTGGATATGAGATTATTTTCAGATCGGAAAGCTTGTTATCTGTCAGGTATCCGAGTGCCTCCATACCTATGCTCTCAACTGACTGCGGCAGGTAGATATTGTCGAGACTTTCACACATATAGAATGCACCTGTACCGATATTTTGCAGATTGCCGCTGAGGGATATATAGCGCAGTGAAGAGCAGCCGCAGAAGCAGAATTTTTCAATTTCGGTCACACTTTGCGGTATGAGAAGGTCGGTAAGGGAAGTGCATCTGCGGAAACATGAATCCGGAAGTATCTTAACAGAATCCGGCAGAACAACTTTTTTCAGTGAACAGCATCTGCCGAAGCAGCCCATACCGATCTGAGTTATGGAGCAGGGGAGAGTTATCTCTTCAAGTGCAGAGCAGTCGTAGAAGCAATGGTGTCCCATAGTTTTTAGTGTGGACGGAAGAGAAATATTTTTCAGCGAATGACAATTGAAGAAAGCGTTATCGCGTATCGAAGTTACAGGCATACCGTCTATGCTTGAAGGTATAACGAGGGATTCGGGAGTTCCTGAATATCCGGTTATGGTGATCTCGCTGTCTATGACCGAGTAAAGATAGCCGCTTTCTTCCTCACAATGTGCGGTAAGTTGGATCAGCGACATCATAATAATGATGAACGGCATTAAAAATATCTTTTTCATATATGTCTCCTTGAAAGCTTTATAAGAATAAGGATAGCGCAGAACAAAACGAAAATAAACCTTTGATTTCCGAGACAAAAAGCGGCTGAACGACAGAGTTCGTTCATTGTATGGCGGAAACTGCAAAAAAACTCAGTATATTCTGCTGAAAAAGGCAGTATACAGAGGTAATTTGCTTGCGAAAACGGTCGGAGCAGGGAAGCTTCAAAGCATATTCGATCATTATGAGAGGTAAATTTTACTGCGTATGTTGCTATTTATCAATAATTGTGATATAATGTATATTGATAGTGCTGTTGAGCGCTGCTCCACACACAACGTTTACAGGAGGTCAAAATGATGTATACGCAGAATAAATTCCGTATAGTCTCCAAAAAGGCTATTGGCAGGGATATTTACAGCTTTGAGATACACTGTCCGGTAGTGGCGCAGGCAGCTATGCCGGGACAGTTCGTTCACATAAGAGCAAACGGCTTCACTCTCCGCCGTCCTATATCAATAGCCGGTATAGGGGAGACTACTCTCCGCATTGTATTTGAGATACGCGGCGAGGGTACTGCCGAGATAGCAAGGCTGAACGAGGGTGACCTTATAGATATGCTTGCCCCTCTCGGTCACGGCTTCACGCTCAATGAAGACTTCAGGAAGGTAGTACTTATCGGCGGCGGTATCGGTACTCCGCCTATGCTGCCGCTTGCCAAGTATTACGGCGAAAAGGCTGTTGCAATAAGCGGTTTCAGAAACGCCTCCGCAGTTATTCTTCAGGAGGACTTCAAGAAGACCGGCGCTGAGACTATCCTCTGCACCGATGACGGTTCTATGGGCATACACGGCTTCGTTACCGAGCCGCTGAAGGAGCTTGCGGTAAAGGGCGGCATCGACGCTGTTTACGCCTGCGGTCCAATGCCGATGCTGAAAAATATCGCAGCTATATGCAAGGAAAACGGTATATACTGCGAAATTTCGCTTGAAGAGAGAATGGCTTGCGGAATTGGTGCGTGTCTCGGCTGTGCTTGCAGAACGATTAAAAACGATGAGGAATACTTCGCACACGTCTGCAAGGACGGTCCGGTATTCAAGGCTGAGGAGGTGCTTTTCTGATGGCTGATATGTCTGTAAAGGTCTGCGGTGTAGACTTCAAGAACCCGATAATACCGGCTTCCGGCGTTTTCGGCTACGGACGCGAATACGAGGAACTTTTTCCACTCAATAAGCTTGGCGGAATTGCCACAAAGGGTACTACACTTCATAGACGCACAGGTAACCTTGCTCCGAGAATTGCCGAAACACCGGCTGGTATGCTCAATTCAGTAGGACTTCAGAATCCCGGAATAGACCACTTCATCGAAACCGAGCTGCCATATCTTCTCGAAAGGGATCTTGTAGTTCTTGCGAACATTGCAGGGTCAACTCCTGAGGAATGTGCTCAGGTCGCTGCGAAGCTTGAATCCACAGATGTACATATGATAGAGCTGAACATTTCCTGTCCTAACGTAAAGCAGGGCGGAGCGGCATTCGGTACAAGCTGTGATATGGCAGCAGAGGTAACACGTCAGGTGAGAAAGGCAACAACAAAGCCGCTGGTTGTAAAGCTTTCGCCTAATGTTACGAGTATTGCCGAGATAGCAAAGTCTGTTGAGGCAGCAGGCGCTGATGCGGTCTCACTTATAAATACTCTCCTCGGAATGAGGATAGACATAAACACAGGACGTCCGGTACTTCGCAATAATGTTGGCGGAATGAGCGGTCCTGCCGTATTTCCGATAGCAGTACGAATGGTATGGCAGGTTGCGAATGCTGTAAGTATACCTGTTATCGGCATGGGCGGAGTTTCTTCCGGACGTGATGCAATTGAACTTATGATGGCAGGTGCAAGCGCAGTACAGGTCGGCGCAGCTATTTTCACTGATCCGTATGCGCCGGTGAGAATAGTTGAAGAGATGAACGAATTCCTCGACAGTAAGGGAATAGCATCTGTCAAGGACATTATAGGTACAGTAAAGCCGTGGTGAGCGGCAGCAGACTTCAACGGAAAAATAGTATGTTCAGGAGATATGTATGATAATAATGTCGGTTGACTTCGGAGATTCACGTACCGGTATCGCAGTATGCGGAAAGAGCGAGATGATTGCTTCGCCGGTCACAGTCATCAACGAAAAAGACTTCAATGAATGTATAAAAAAGACCGCTGCCCTTGCAAAAGAGCAGCGAGCCGAAGAGGTAGTTGTAGGGTATCCGAAAAATATGAACGGAACAGTCGGGGAACGTGCTGAGAAATGTCAGCTGTTTGCTGATGAGTTGGGAAAACTCATCGACTGTCCCGTTAAGCTCTGGGATGAGCGCTGCACGACAGTTTCGGCGCATAACTACCTGAATGTGACCAACACAAGAGGTAAGAAACGCAAAGCCGTTGTTGACGCTGTTGCAGCTGTTATCATCCTTGAAAGCTATCTTGAATTCAGGAGAAATACAGGCGCTTCAGCTACATGACGATCGATTTCAGGTCGTTGATAAGGTGACCTGCTGCTTTTAGAGTCTTGTTGGCATCGCGCTTTATACTCATTTTCTGCAAAGGACCTGCTGATGAAAATGCGTAATATGCAAATCCCACAGCAGCTCCGGCGGCCGCGCCCTTTGCGATAGATTTAATGTTCATAGTCAATTGCTCCGTGGAAAGAATTTGCCGTCATAAGGCGGACGACTCGCCGATAATAGTTTATACAACATATAACTGAATATTCGTAATTTGCTGAAATGAAATAAATGCACAGCTTTCCTTATACTTACTTCTTTCGTTACAGCTTGCGGCGCTGATCAATAATTGCTTTATAAAGGCTCTTTATGCAAAATAACATACACAAAGGAGAACTATGAATAATCTTAACATTGTTCTTGTAGAACCGCAAATACCTCAGAATACCGGCAATATATCACGTACCTGCGCTGTTACCGGAGCGCGTCTGCATCTTGTAAGACCACTTGGCTTCGAGGTAAGCGACAAGCACCTGAAACGTGCCGGACTTGATTACTGGGACAAGCTGGACATAACATATTATGACGGCTTGGATGATTTCTTTGAGAAGAATCCCGAAGGAAATTTTTACTATTTTACTACCAAGGGAAGAAAAGTCCACAGTGATGTGGAGTATCCGGATAATGCTTATCTGGTATTCGGACGCGAGGACAAGGGACTTCCCGAGGAACTGCTGTATAATAATCCAGAAAGATGTGTACGCATTCCTATGAGGAATGAACTCAGGAGTCTGAATCTATCAAATTCCGCTGCCATTGCAGTATATGAAGTGCTCAGACAGTGGGATTATCCCGATCTCTCACGCGAGGGAAAACTTACAAAATTTGAATGGTAAAGGAGAAATAACAATGTCCAAAATAATGATAATGACAGATAGCTGCTGTGATCTTCCGAAGGAGATGATCGAGGAGCTCGGCATAACTGTCATCCCGTTTGAGCTTACAGTAGGCGGAGAAAAATTCCGTGAAATATTTGATAAGTCCACTCAGGAGATTTATGAACTTATGAGCAAGACGGACGAGATTCCGAAGCATTCTCAGATCTCACCTATGACTTTTGAGGCTGAGTATAAAAAACTGTATGAGCAGGGCTATACAGATGTAATCAATGTTTCGATAAACTCTCAGGGATCGGGGACTTACAGCAATGCCTGCCTTGCAAAGAATGATTTCTTCGAGAATAATCCGGAAGCTAAGGATAAGATCCGCATATTCAATCTTGATTCAAAGTGCTATACTGTTTTCTACGGCTACCCGATAATGGAAGCGGTAAAGATGATACGCAAAGGTGCAGAGGCAGAGGAGATCATCGCATATATGGAGGACTGGTTCAATATCTGCGGTATCTATGCAGTTCCTTACAATCTTAAATATGCACGTAAATCAGGACGTATCTCCGCAGCAAAGGCATTTGCCGGTGAGCTTCTTGGACTTAAGCCGGTTATCCTCTTCGCTGACGGAACTACTGAGACTGTTGACAAGATCAGGGGTGAAAAGAATATTGTATCAAAGCTTGTTGAGATCGCGGATAAGAATATGACTCCTCAGACTCCTTACATAATGATCCACGGCAGAGACAACACTCTTGCAAAGGAAGTAGAAAAGGAACTGATAAAGCGTACCGGACGCAAGGCGGAAATGTATGCAAATATCGGTGCAGTTGTATCAGCTAATATTGGTCCGGACATTGTTGCAGTACTTGTAAGAAGAAAGAATAAGTAATGTTAAAGGGACGCTTATAAGCGTCCCTTTGGATTTATGACGGTTGTCACTGCATTTTGTATGAGTTGATCATCTTCTGCACCATACGACCGCCGATAGAGCCAGCCTCACGTGAAGTAAGGTCGCCGTTGTAGCCCTTCTTGAGGTTTACACCGAGTTCAGAAGCAGATTCCATCTTGAATCTTTCGAGAGCGTCTCTGCCCTTCTGAGTCATTTCGCCGCTGTTGTTGCTATTATTGTTTGCCATTTTGATTTATCTCCTTAAAGTTATTGATGCCGTAAATGTTCCGTGAAGCGCTGCTTCAACGGTACATCAGTATTATGACTTTTCAGATGAAAAATATTTGTGGTAATAAATGTGAACAAAAGCACTGCATTTCACTGAATATTCACATATCTAACACATAGCACACACAAGGATATAATAAAATGTTGAACAAAGTTGATAAATAAACTAAATACTCATTATATTTGTTATAAAGGAGATAATAATGTACGATAATAAATACTTAAATCAGGCAAATGCTCCCTATATAGCGGCGATAGTCCTTATAATACTTGCGTTTTCATCAATATGGATGACGTGGATAAATATTAAAGTCAAGGTTTATGGCAGTTCATACGAGGAAACGGTTGATTTTACAGATATACTGGAAACAGATGAGGAATATACAGGATACAGCAACAAGCTTGATGATTACAGCAGCGGGATGTCGGAAGTCATATCTGAAAGCAAATATGATGATATCCTCAATTCGTATCATGCGATGAAGTATGCAGGAATTGCAGGCTATATTCTGCTATTATTGACGGCAGTATGTACATTTGTCAACAAAAAAGCAATGACTGTGGCTTCGATACTGTCAACACTGGCTTTTGCTGTTTCTACGACGGGAGGTATCCTATACTGCTCAAAAACAAAGAGTTTTATGGAAGATTTCACAAAAGAGTTTATAGGCGGCACTATACCAATAGACTATGAATTCCATATAAATATAGGAATTATTATACCTCTTGCGGCATCACTTATTATTACTATTATCGGATTTAAAATAAAGAATAACGATGATACTCTGGAATACTATTAAATAAGCGGCTCATTGAGCCGCTTTTTCATTCATCGTAGGTATCAAGGAAGTTATGCACTTCACCGTGCTGCTTATAGGCGATAATTGTGCTGAGATTGACGTTTTCGACGCTGCGGAAGATGTTTTTCTCAACCTGAGGATTGATCTTCTGCATCTCAGCAATGAGCTGCTTGACTTCAAGTCTCTTGGATTGCGACTGACCGTCCTTGTCGCAGGATGAGCAGGTATCAGTGAACTTGCAGGCACACTGAATGAAGTGGAGGTCGTTGTAGTCGCGCCAGTGCTTGATTTCAGCTTCACGGACAAGATAAAGCGGACGTATCAGTTCCATACCCTCAAAATTGGTACTGTGCAGCTTAGGCATCATAGTCTGGATCTGACCGCCGTAAAGCATACCCATTAAAATAGTCTCTATGACATCATCAAAATGGTGACCGAGAGCGATCTTGTTGCAGCCAAGTGCTTTTGCATGGCTGTAAAGGTAGCCGCGTCGCATACGCGCACAGATGTAGCAGGGATTCTTTTCAATATTGAACACCGAATCAAAAATGTCGGACTCAAATATCTCTATCGGTATAGACATGGATTCGGCATTTTTCTCGATAAGGCGGCGATTCTCGGGACTATATCCCGGATCCATAACGAGAAACCTTACCTCGAAAGGAAATTTATCGTGACGCTTTAGCTCCTGAAACAGCTTAGCCATAAGCATTGAATCCTTACCGCCGGAAATGCATACCGCAATGCAGTCGCCGGGATTCACGAGCTTATATTCATTGATAGCCTTGGTGAACTTGCACCATATTGACTTCTTGAATTTTTTTCTCAGGCTAAGTTCGACATCGGCGGTTATCTGACGTTTTTCCATTATGTTACGCAGCCATTCAACGTATCCGCCTTCAAGGTTGACAGCGTTCAGTCCTTTGCTGCGGAGCTGTTCGGTATAGTCCATGCTTATCAGACCGGACTTGCAGCAGATGACGAGAAGATCGCAGATTGGCAGGGTAGCAGTTCCAAGCTGATCGGCAGGGATATTGACAGCGCCTTTAATATGTCCGTATTCAAAAGCGGTCTTATCGCGGATGTCAATGATGGTATAGGACTCCGGAGCGAGTTTGTTCAACTCCTGCGGAGTTATGGAATTGTTCATTATATGACCTCGTTTTCAGTGGATTCGATTCATTATACCACGGATGGAGAGAAATGTCAATTTGCATTTTATAATGCGGATAACAGAAAAAGGACGTTCCCGAAGGAACGTCCTTGATTTTGTCTGTCTAATAGAATTAGCCGAGCTCTGCAAAGTACTTGATAGTTCTTACCATCTGTGATGTGTAAGAATTCTCGTTGTCGTACCATGAAACAACCTGTACTTCATAGAGGCCGTCACCGATCTCAGCAACCATTGTCTGAGTAGCATCGAAGAGTGAACCGAATCTCATACCGATAACATCAGAAGAAACGATCTGATCCTCGTTGTAGCCGAATGACTCAGAAGCAGCAGCCTTCATAGCAGCGTTGATGCCTTCCTTAGTTACGTTAGCACCCTTAACAACAGCTGTGAGGATTGTTGTTGAACCAGTTGGAACAGGAACTCTCTGAGCAGAACCGATGAGCTTGCCGTTGAGCTCAGGAATTACAAGACCGATAGCCTTAGCAGCACCTGTGCTGTTAGGAACGATGTTAGCAGCGCCAGCACGAGCTCTTCTGTAATCGCCCTTTCTGTGAGGACCATCAAGGATCATCTGATCGCCTGTGTAAGCGTGGATAGTGCTCATGATACCGCTCTGGATAGGAGCATAGTCGTTGAGAGCCTTAGCCATAGGAGCGAGGCAGTTTGTTGTGCATGAAGCAGCAGAGATGATCTTGTCATCCTTAGTAAGAGTCTTCTCGTTAACGCTGAATACAATAGTAGGAAGATCATTGCCTGCAGGAGCAGAGATAACAACCTTCTTAGCACCAGCATCGATATGAGCCTGAGACTTCTCCTTTGAGCAGTAGAAACCTGTGCACTCGAGAACTACGTCAACACCGATCTCACCCCATGGGAGTTCAGCAGCGTTAGCCTTAGCGTAGATTGTAAGAGTCTTGCCGTCAACAGTGATAGTACCAGCCTCATCATCAGCTGTTACAGTGTGAAGGTTCTCACCGATCTTACCGCAGTAACCGCCCTGAGCTGTATCATACTTGAGAAGCTGAGCGAGCATTGAAGGCTTTGTAAGATCGTTGATAGCAACTACCTCATAACCTTCAGCATCAAACATCTGTCTGAATGCAAGACGACCGATACGGCCGAAACCATTAATAGCAACTTTAACTGACATTGGAAAATTACCTCCTAAATAATTTATATATCTATTATAACTCAAAGAGTGTGATTTTTCAAGAGGTTAGATAAAAAAATAACAGATTTTTTACGAAATGTTCAAATTGTGCAATCGCTATGTGTATGATATGACAAATTTTGTTTATAATAACACCAGATTATAATTGTCGAATAGTATTCCATTTTGTCGAAAAATGTAGTATAATGTAATATGTCCTCGATAACCGCTTTCAAGAGGTTATTGCTCCGAACAATGTTCGGGGAGCGCAAATTCTTCATATAATAGGGGGATTTGCGTATCACATTTCTTTATGTCAGGCTCATTTGCCAACTGAGAATCGGCTTTAAGAAGCTATATAAAGCCGAATTTTAATTGTTGAGCAGACATTGATGAAAGAAGTATTTGATCGGATGTCGGAAAAGGCATTCATCAGGAAAGGCAGTTTAACTAAGCGATGTACAATAATGAAGATTTTGCAAACTTTTTCAAAAATGAATTCACATCAGAATATTCCAATTATTGCAGTAGTATGATACGTGCAGCAGTAACAGGTATAACGGCAACTTGCGGCGCGGCAAAGGATTATGCCTCGGAAAACGAATATATTGATCATATCCGGAAACAATGCTCAAAGCTGATGCGTACTGCTGAAATATGCAGCGCCCTTACGGAAGAAGCTAATACGGATGAAGCTGTTAATATCGGTGAATTCATTGAGGAAATCATCAGAGGTATAAAAGAGATACTTGGCAGCAGGTGTGATATGTCATATTTTGAGGAAAGACCTTGCTATGTTAGAACGAGCAAGCGCATATTGAGGTACATGATCATCGAGACGGTAAGGAAGATGGTCGAGAATTCTGCTGAAAGCAAGCTGGAGGTTACTTTAAGTGCCCGCGAAACGGATTCGGGTGCTGAAATAAAGATCTCAGGCGGCACTATTGCAAAAGATGAGAACAAAAACGATATTTTCAGCAGCAACTATTTTAATATAGAAGAACTATTTGCTTTTAGGATAAATGCAAAGTTGGTTTATAATGAGAATACGGTCACAATATGTCTTCCGGTTTCGTCTTCAGGAAAAGTTCTGGAGTTAAGGAGCAAAAAGAATTTCTTTGGCGGTGACAATAACTCAGTATACAGACTTATGCTGGGGGATCTCTGATCAATGCAAAAGCGCCGGAATACACGTATTTACGTTATATTACGGTGCTTTTTCAACAAATATAAAATTTTAAGCACTTTAAACAGAATGTCACAAAAGTTTTTGTTGACAATAATCAAAAAAAGTTATATAATATATGTGTGATATTGCTGCATTGTGCCCCTATGACGTAATACAGGCGCAAATACTATTTGCGGATCACTGTGCTGAGTATCTGAAGATTCCTGCAATATCCCGTAAAACAGGACTTCGAGCACATTGCGGGCGGCATAACATAAATCTATGGGAGACCTTATATATGTCAAACGGACTTGAGATCGAAAGAAAATTCCTTGTTGAAATGCCTGATGTTTCAGCGCTTGATGTGAGAAGAAAGATCAGTATCACTCAGACATACCTCACAAGAGGTGAAAATGATTCGCAAAGGCGTGTAAGACGTATAAGCGAAAATGGTAAAGTGAGATACACCTATACAGAAAAGGTCTTTCTTACTCCCGTTACGCGAAAGGAAAATGAATTCGAGATCAGTGAGAAGGAGTATAACGAACTTCTCGGGCAGTCAGACAAAAAAATAGCACCGGTTGAAAAAGTAAGATATTGTTTTGATTACAACGATCAGCTTTTTGAACTGGATACTTATCCTTTTTCCGGAAAACTTGCGATAATGGAACTTGAACTCGGTTCGCCGGAGCAGGTGATAGATTTTCCTGCTAATGTGCGCGTTTTGAAGGACGTTTCCGCGGATGCAGCTTATTCCAACGCAAATCTTGCTTCGGCAGGGCGTTTTCCGGAACAGGATCAATAATCAGCGTACAGGATGTACGTAAAGATCGGAGCGACTTAATGGCAGAAAAATTTCTGACAGTTGATGATCCGGAACAGCTCTCGGCAGTTTTCGGAAGTCTTGATGATAATGTCGGCAGGATCAAAAAAGAGTACGATGTTATCATGGTCAGCCGCGACGGCGGGATCAAGCTTATCGGCGGTGAAAAGAATGTCGATGATGCAAGCCGCGCAGTCAGGGCGCTTCTCTCAATGAGCAACAAGGGACAGGCTCTCAATGAGCAGACAGTAAGATATGTTACTTCTATGGTCTCTGAGGGCGTTGAGAGAGAACTTGAAGAGCTCGGAAGAGACGGTATATGTGTTACTGCTTCCGGAAAGATACTTCGTGCGAGAACAGTCGGGCAGCAGCGGTATATCGACATTATCAAGGAAAATACGATCGTTATCGGCGTTGGACCTGCCGGAACAGGTAAGACCTATCTTGCGGTAGCAATGGCTGTGAAGGCATTCCGCGAACATAAGATCAAAAAGATAATCCTTACACGTCCGGCAGTTGAGGCAGGCGAAAAACTCGGTTTTCTGCCGGGAGATCTTCAGGATAAAGTTGATCCTTACCTGAGACCTCTTTATGATGCACTTTTTGATATGTTCGGCGCAGAAAGCTTTGCACGTTATATGGAAAAGGGCATAATAGAGGTCGCACCTCTTGCCTATATGAGAGGACGTACTCTCGATGAGGCGTTCATAATCCTCGATGAAGCACAGAATACCACATCGGAGCAGATCAAAATGTTCCTTACACGCCTCGGAAATGACAGCCGTATGATTATAACCGGCGATATAACGCAGATAGACCTGCCTGATCCTAAACGTTCGGGACTTGTTGAGGCATTGAAAATACTAAAAGGAATAGATGATATCGGTGTCCATAGATTCACCGAAAAAGATGTGGTAAGACACAAGCTTGTACAGGATATCATTAAAGCATATGAAAAATTCAGCGAAGGGAGAATAAAGAATAATGGCTAAGCTTAAAGTTTATGTTAAAAATAATCAGACAGAGGTGAAAGTTCCTGTCGGCATCCGTCTTCTTATCAGAAGATGCTGTCAGGCTGTACTCACAACTGAGAATTTCGGCAAGGATGCTGAAGTAAGCGTATCATTCGTAAGCAACAACGAGATCAAGAACCTCAACAAGATATACCGCAACAAGGATAGCGTTACAGACGTTCTCTCATTCCCACTCACAAGTGAGGACGGTACTGTTGAACTCAATCCGGAAACAGGTGCGGTTCAGCTCGGAGACGTTGTTATCTCACTTGAAACAGCTGTTAAACAGGCTCAGAATTACGGTCACTCACTTGAACGTGAGGTCGGATTCCTTACAGTACATTCAATGCTTCATCTTCTCGGATACGATCATGAGACAAGTCAGCTCGATCAGCGTATCATGCGCGAAAAGGAAGAGTCGGTACTCGAAAAGCTTGGTATCTCACGCGATGTCACATTTGTTACAAACGGAGAGAACAACTAATGCCGAGAACTGCCTTCGTAACTATCGCCGGACGTACAAATGCCGGAAAGTCTTCGCTTCTTAACGCTATAATCGGTGAGAAGATAGCTTCTGTAAGCAACAAGCCCCAGACTACAAGAACACGTATAACCGGTATCCGCAATATCGGCGATGTTCAGCTTGTTTTCTTTGATACTCCGGGACTTCACAAGCCTGTGAACAAACTCAGTGAGCATATGCTCAATACAGTCAAAGAGTCTGTCAGCGACATTGATGCTGTTGTATTTATGCAGGATTGCACTAAGAAGATCAACGAGCAGGAGCTGAATCTGCTGAAGTCTATGAACGCTTCAAAGATGCCGGTGATACTTGTCCTCAACAAGATAGATCTGCTGAAAAATAAGAATGATCTTGCACCTGTGATAGCTGATCTGACATCAAAGGCTGAATTTCAGGCGATAGTACCGGTAAGCGTTACCGAGAACAACGGCGTTGACATAGTTATCGACGAGATAATCAAGCTTGCCGAAGAATCGCCGCATTTCTTCCCTGATGACATGATAACAGATCAGCCTGAAAAGGTGCTTGCAGCGGAGATGATACGTGAAAAGCTGCTTATGCTGCTCAATGATGAGGTCCCGCATGGAATAGCAGTCGGAGTTGAGGAGATGTCAGAGCGCGAGGATAAGGATATTCTCGATATATCCGCAGTTATTTACTGCGAGAAGGAGTCACATAAGGGAATTGTTATCGGCAAGGGCGGAGCTATGCTCAAAAAAGCTTCGACAGCCGCACGTGTTGAACTTGAAGACTTCTTTCAGATCAAAGTTAATCTTAAATGCTGGGTAAAGGTCAAGGAAGACTGGCGCAACCGCGAGGGCATCATCCGTAATTTCGGACTCTCTGACAAATAATACCAGCTGATATTACTGCCTTTCCTGCACATAATATATCCAGACCGGCAGACAGCCGAGAATGTGCAGGGAGTGCTGTATATGGACGTTTTATGGGATAAATTTGCCGCGAGCGGAAGGATAGAGGACTATCTTGACTATGCGGCTCATAAGGATACTGAAAATGATAATATCAGAAGGGATAGTCCTGAAGGAGCGTCCTGTGGGTGAACAGGACAAGTTTATTGATATTCTTACAAAAGAGAGCGGAGTTCTCGAGGTTTCTGTGAAAGGCGGAAGAAAGCTTAACGGAAAAAGAGGGAGTTCCACTCAGCTTTTTGCGTATTCACGCTTTTGTTTCGATCAGCGCGGAGAGAAATTAAGTCTTAACAGCGCTGAACCGATACATATTTTCTATGGTCTCAGAAGCTCGCTTCCGAGACTTTCGCTTGCTGCCTATTTTGCTGATGTACTGCGATTCTGCATCAATCCCGAAGCACAGTCTGCGGACGTGCTGAGGCTTTTTCTTAATACGCTTCATTTCCTCGAAAACGGCAAACGCAGTGAGGAACAGCTTAAGGCTATTTTTGAACTTCGTCTTATGTCGGAAATAGGCTATATGCCTGATATTATCATGTGCCGCGGATGCGGTGCTTTTGAGCCTGAGGAACTGTATTTCTGCGTGAATGACGGCGGTTTCTACTGCTCTGATTGTTTTTCGGATCGTGATGAAAATAATTACTATAAGATAAAGCTGCCTGTACTGGATGCGGTGCGCCATATAGTGCTCACAGATTTTGACAGGCTTTATAATTTCCGCATATCAGATAATTCACTTTCGGTGCTTTCACAGCTCGCAGAGGCTTACCTTAAGGCTCATCTGGAGCGCAGCTTTAAAACTCTTGATTTTTATAAATCATTGCTTTGAGAAGGATCAAAGCATTTCGTTTATATAGGAAAAATGCAATGAACAAATACTTAAAAACACTTGAACTCGACAAAATACTTGAAATGCTGGCAGGCTTCGCCTCAAATGATGAGACTAAGCGCATGGCACTTGAGATACGTCCTGAAACAGATCTTGCTTTAGTAAGAAAAGAGTGCCTGAAAACATCACAGGCTTTTAGCCTTTCAGTGCAGTTCGGAACACCTCCGTTCAGTAATTTCAAGGATGTTTCTTCATCGGCAGCCAGAGCAAAGTCCGGAGCGGTAATCTCTCTCCGCGATCTCATGGATATTGCTGCGATGCTGCGTCAGATAAAGGGACTTGCAGAGTGGTTTAGCCGCTGCGAGAACGTAGAAACTGAGCTTGATTACCTTTTTTCAAGGCTAATGCCTAACGACTGGCTTCTCGAAAAGCTTGAAAGGTCGATAATTTCTGAAACTGAGATCTCAGATGCTGCAAGTCCTGAACTTGCAGCGATACGCAGGAAGATCAACCGTGCCGGAATGCAGCTTCGTGAAACTCTCGACAAGATGATAAAGAATAAGACCACTCAGCAGTATCTTCAGGAGAACACCGTGACGATCCGAGACGGACGTTTCGTGCTTCCGGTAAAATCCGAGTACCGCAGTCAGGTGAACGGACT
>ONAI01000018.1 GCA_900315755.1 uncultured Ruminococcus sp. | reverse complement strand
GAAAACCTTGAGGCTGTTGAGTTTCTCAAGCACCTGAACGAGGCAGTATTCCTCAAGCATCCGGATGCTTTGATGATAGCCGAAGAATCGACCGCATGGCCGCTTGTAACAAAGCCTACTGATATTGGCGGACTTGGTTTCAATTTCAAGTGGAACATGGGCTGGATGAACGATATGCTGAGCTATATGTCGCTTGACCCTATATATCGTGCATTCAACCATGATAAGCTTACATTCTCGTTTTTCTATGCATTTTCCGAGAATTATATACTCCCGATCTCACATGATGAGGTAGTATACGGAAAGTGTTCTATGATAAATAAAATGCCGGGTGAATACGATCAGAAATTCGCATCGTACCGTGCATTCCTTGCTTACATGATGGCACATCCTGGAAAGAAGCTCCTGTTTATGGGACAGGAGTTCGGTCAGATGAATGAGTGGAACTACAAAACTCAGCTTGACTGGAATCTTATGGAATTTGATTCGCACAGGAATCTTCTTAAGTTCTCAGAAAAGCTCAATAAGTTCTACTGTGAAAACCCGCCTATGTGGCAGAATGATGACTCATGGAGCGGTTTCAACTGGATCTCAAATGACGATTACAAACAGAGCATAATTGCATTCAGACGTATTGATGATAACGGAGAGGAAATAATCGCCGTATGCAATTTTGTGCCTGTTGAACGCCACAATTACAGGATAGGCGTTCCGTATAAAGGAAAATATAAACTTGTATTCAACACTGACGCAACTGAGTTCGGCGGTTCTGGTATGACCGAGAAATCATTCAAGTCTGAGAGCGTACCTATGCACGGATTTGATGAAAGTATCTCAATGACTCTTGCACCGTTGTCTGTAATCTATCTCAAGTATGCACCAGTAAAGAAAAGGACTGCGAGTGCAGATAAAGCAGAAACAGACAAGAAGAAAACTGCAACAGCCGCAAATAAGAAAAGTTCTGCAAAAGCTGAATAATAAAGGCAAGATATACACTTAACATTTTAGGAGGAATACTATGTATACTAAAAAGAGAGTCGTTGCAATGCTCCTTGCAGGCGGTCAGGGAAGCAGATTGTACGCATTGACGAGGAATGTCGCAAAGCCGGCAGTTCCTTACGGTGGTAAGTACCGCCTTATAGATTTTCCACTCTCAAACTGTACTAATTCAGGTATAGACACAGTAGGAGTTCTTACACAGTATCAGCCGCTTGTGCTGAATGAATATATAGGCAATGGACAGCCATGGGACCTTGATAAGATGAATGGCGGTGTTCATGTACTTCCACCGTATGAAACACAGGCAGGTGCATCGTGGTACGAAGGAACAGCTAATGCTATTTATCAGAATATCAGATTTATTGAGAGATATAACCCTGAATACGTAGTCGTGCTCGGCGGTGACCATATTTATAAAATGGACTATTCCAAGATGGTCGACTTCCATGTTGCTAATAATGCAGACTGTACAATTTCAGTTATTGATGTTCCTAAGGCAGAGGCATCACGTTTCGGAATCATGATCTGTGATGACAAGAATCAGGTTACTGATTTTGTAGAAAAGCCAAAGGAGCCGAAGTCTACCCTTGCATCCATGGGCATATATGTGTTCAGTTGGGATAAGCTCCGCAAGTACCTCGTAGAGAATGAGCAGGAGGCTAATGCACTGCGTGATAAGGGAGAGCCGTGGTCGAAGGACTTCGGTAAGGACATCATCACTTCCATGCTGAAGGATAAGCAGAGACTTTTTGCATATGAGTTTGAAGGATACTGGAAGGACGTAGGAACACTTGATTCACTGTGGGAAGCAAATATGGATCTTCTCAGTCCGAGTGTACCGCTTGATCTCTATGATCCTAACTGGAAGATCTATTCAAGAAACAATAATATGCCGCCACAGTATATCGGTGATAGCGCTAATATCGAAAACTCCATGATCTCAGAAGGAAGCACTATTGACGGAACAGTTGATTTTTCAGTGGTATTCTCAGGAGTTACTATCGAAGCAGGTGCAACTGTAAATTACAGCATTATCATGCCGGGAACTGTCATAAAGTCCGGAGCAGTAGTTGAATATGCTATTGTAGGTGAGGACTGTGTAGTAGAAGGCGGGGCAAAAATAGGCGCAAGTCCTGAGACAATTGAAAACAGAGATGACTGGGGTATCGCAGTCGTAGGTCATAATGTAACTGTTTCCGAGAATAAGGTAGTTGAGCCAAAGCAGATTATCGGAGAAAATATCTAATCGGGGGGAGTTTTACTATGAGTGTCAATTATAATGTATTAGGACTTATATTTGCAAGTATGCATGATTCATATGTCAGTGAGCTGACAAAACAGCGAACAATGGGTTCGATACCTTTCGGGGGACGTTACAGACTTATCGACTTCCCGCTTTCAAATATGGTGAATTCGAGTGTAGCGGAAGTCGGCGTAATAACTAAGTCTAACTATGGTTCACTCCTCGATCATCTCGGATCAGGACGTGACTGGGATCTTTCGCGTAAAAAAGGCGGACTCCATCTTCTTCCGCCTTACAGCCAGACAGGCGGCATCTACAAGGGCAGACTCGATGCACTCAATAATGTGTGGAGTTTTGTAGAGCATTCATCAGCAAAGTATGTTATAATGTCAAACTGTGATGTTATAACTACTATCGACTTCAATCCGGTTCTGAAACAGCATATGGCAGAAGGTGCAGACATTACCCTTATTTACAGCAAGGGGCTTTATGACAGTGAAAAGAACAACTGCGCTACTATCCTTGAATTTGATGAGAACAACCGTCTTAAAGACGTGCTTGTTGATCCTCAGATCTCAGGGGAGTGCAATATGTGGCTTGAGATGTTCATAATCAGCAAGGACTTCCTCAAGAAGATAGTATTTGAAGCCGCAAGTCGTAATCAGTCCAGTTTTACCCGTGAGATACTTCAGGGCAAGAAGGAAGAATACAAGATCATGGGCTATGAACATAAGGACTTCTTTACAAAGATCGACAGCATTCAGAGTTACTATCAGGCGAATAAGCTTCTTCTTGATGCAAACAAGAAAAATGCACTGTTCAAGTCGAATCTTCCGGTATATACAAAGATAGGCGATAATGGTCCTGTAAAATACGGCATTGAGGCAAACGTAAAGAATTCGCTTATTGCCGACGGCTGCATTATCGAGGGTACTGTTGAGAATTCTATACTCTTCAGAGGCGTAAAGGTTGCGAAGGGTACAGTAATAAAGAACTGCGTACTTCTCCAAAGTACAAAAGTCGGAAGCAATTGCACAATAACATCTGTAATCACTGATAAGAATGTTGAGATAAGCAGCGATAAGGTACTGACCGGTTCAGACACATATCCGCTGTATATCGGTAAGGACGGAAAGATTTAACGGCGGTGATGTATAATGAAAATACTGTTCACAGCAAGCGAAGCTGTACCTTATGCAGCTTCCGGCGGACTTGCCGATGTGGTAGGTTCGCTGCCCAAAGCAATACAGGCTGCCGGACATGAATGCTGTGTTGTTATACCTCTGTATAAAAGCATTAGTCCGGAATTGCGAGAAAAGATGACATTTGTGAAGAATATCACAGTAGATGTGTCGTGGCGAAAGCAGTATTGTGGAATTTTTGAAGCTGAATGGGGAGATATTACTTATTACTTCATAGATAATGAGTATTATTTCTCAAGAGACGGTCTATACGGTTTCTACGATGACTGCGAGAGATTCGTTTTCTTCGACAGAGCTGTGCTTGAGATGCTTAGATATATTGATTTCAAGCCTGATGTCATTCACTGCAATGACTGGCAGACAGCACTTATACCTGTCTACTATAACATCTACTATAAGTATCAGCAGGGATATGACGGTATAAAGAATGTATTCACGATCCATAACATCGAGTATCAGGGAAAATACGGCAAGGAGATACTTAATGAGGTAATGGGTATACCTATGTATAACGCGAATATCCTTGAATACGATGGTTACATCAATATGATGAAGGGTGCTATCGAGTCTGCTGACATGATAACGACAGTAAGCCCGAGTTATGCATGGGAGATACTTGATCCATGGTATGCACATGGTCTCGACAGAATACTTGTCACGAAGCAGTATAAGCTTAAAGGCATACTCAACGGCATTGACACTGAGATCTATTCACCTGAGAAGGATACTGCAATTGCCGGAAATTACACTGCGGACAATTTTTCAGGCAAGGCAGCCTGTAAGAAAGCACTCATCGAAGAAATGGGACTTGAACCCGGAGATGAGCCTATTATAGGTATAGTGACCCGATTTGTAAATCATAAGGGTATTGACCTTATCCGCTGTGCAATGGAAGAAATAATCGGAATGGGTATAAAGTTTGCTGTGCTTGGAAGCGGAGAGCGAATTTATGAAGAGTTCTTCCGCGAAATGGCGGCACGTTATAAAGGCAGAGTTGCACTTACACTCGGATTTGTGCCTGAACTTTCGCGCAGGATATATGCAGGCTCTGATATGTTCCTTATGCCTTCTCAGAGCGAACCGTGCGGACTTGCACAGCTTATAGCTATGAGATACGGAACAGCTCCGATAGTACGTGAGACAGGCGGTCTGCGTGATACCGTCAGAGATAATGGCGGTATTGACAGCAACGGATACACATTCAAGACATATAATGCTAATGATATGCTTGATGCGATTCGCAGAGCAAAGCGCGATTATGACAACAAGTCAGCATGGAGCGAACTGATGAAACGTGCGATGAATTGTGATTATAGCTGGAAAGCGTCTGCCGAATTGTACATTGAAACATACAAAGAACTCAAAGAGCAATAAAAAGGACTGCATCAGTCGGCTTACTTTAGCGGAAAAGTGGATTACCGAGCCTGAATTTATGGGCTCGGTATTTTTTTGCCACGATTCCGCCAGAGGTAACACTCTTGCAGTCATTTTTTATGATTACTAATTATATTTTATTTTAGGAAAGCGGCAGCGGATCATAGAGGACATTCATATCGACATTTCCGGCAATACCGTCGATTTTTCCGGCGCAGCTTGCCTGCCATATAGAATATTTTCCGGTATAATCAGTGCTGTCAACATAATGAGCGAGCCATGTAGGCGTTGCAGCCTTTACAGCTTCATTCCAGAAGTTTACAAAGAAATTCTTGCTGCTGTAAAGCATAGCGGAGTAACCGCATTTATTCATCTCGTCTGCAAAAGCAAGATAATAATTGTTGAGGTCATTGATACTCATGCTGTACTGCTGGAAATTGCCGAATTCTTCCCAGTCGAAGGCAACAGGGAAATCGAGAGGTGTTCCGCCGAGCATATCAGCGATCCATCTTGCGTGTTGACGTACACCGCTTTCTGAATTGTCGGTAGTATAGAAATATATACCTACCGGCAGACCGGCAGCTCGTGCGTTATTGAGATTCTGTCTGAAATAGTCATCGGTAACGATATGATCGTAGTAATAGCCTATACGGATAATAACGAAATCGCAGCCGGCATTTTTTACGGCATTGAAATCAATATTGCCCTGCCACGTAGAGACGTCGATACCAAATTTTCTGCCTTCACCTGCGTATCTTGTTCTGAAATCGCTAAAGGACATCTGTTCAAAATCGCTTGTATACGGCGGTATACTGTCAACAACGTTTATAGTCAGATTCCATGTAACGCTGTTTCCGGAATGATCTGTAACGGTAGCTGTTAGCGGATAGCTTCCGACTGTGTTCGGGTCAACACTGCCTGTGTAAGTGAGAGTAGGAGTTCTGTCACAGTCATCAGCATATCCAACATATTCGTTGAGATCAAAAGGAGTATTAACTAAATGGAAAGAACCAGAACCACTGTTGAGGACTATTGGGTCGGTATTATCGTTAGCAGCAGAAGGAGCGGCAGGCTGAGGTGCAGCACCGGAGCTATTGGACTTTGATTCAGGAGTTGAGCTTGCAGCAGGCTCAGATGCGGCAGGAGCCGAACTATTTTCAACGCCAGTTTCTACGAGTTTAGCGATAGAATCCGCTTCATCGGCGGGAATACCTGAGAGCATATTATCAGTAGTCTGCTTGTTGATTTCTGTTGTATTAGCAGTTACATCTAAAGTAGCAATATCTGTTGCAGATGTAACGGAAGTTACTTCACTTGGAGTGATAGAGCTCTCATTTGTAGCAACTTCCTTTCCGCAGGCTGTAAGCATAGAAGAAGCGAGTATAAGTGAAAATATAATGTTTTTCTTCATTATTATATCCTTTCAAGGTAGTATAAAAGAATTATAACATATCAGGTGAAAAAAGTAAATACTAGATAACAGTATTTTTCTGTATATATAAAAAGCGCCGCATTTTCTCCGCGCATCTTGCTATTTCTGTAATTTTATGTTATAATTTTTTCATGTAAGTGGAGGTGAAAAAATGGAACTGAGAGGTATTACTTACAGGTCGGCATTTATAGATATTTTCACTGGAATAATAATCGCGCTTGTGTCTATCCCCATATCAATGGGATATGCTCAGGTATCGGGACTTCCGCCGGTATACGGTCTTTACGGATCAATATTTCCGATATTGATATTCGGATTTCTTTCAAGTTCAAAACAGTTCATTTTCGGTGTAGACGCAGCTCCGGCAGCATTGATAGGAGCATTTGTTGCATCGCGCGGAATTGAATCCGGAAGTGAAGAGGCAGTCCGCTTCGTACCTATGCTTACTATCCTTGTAGCCTGCTGGCTGCTTATATTCCGTATATTTCGTGCAGGAAAGCTTGTAACGTACATATCAACACCTGTAATGGGCGGCTTTATAAGCGGAATATCTACAACTATCATATTTATGCAGATACCGAAGATACTTGGCGGTACAAGCGGCAGGGGAGAAATAGCAGAACTCATAAAGCATATTGTTGTGACCTGCCGGGAAAGCTTCAGTTTAGCATCGACGTTATTAGGCGGATCAGCTCTTGCTGTGCTTTTAGTGTTAAGGAAAGTTTCACCTCGGTTTCCAGCTTCAATATTCGTAATGGCAGCTGGTGCGATACTTGGAGTTACCGGCTTTGCAGAACGTCATGGAGCGGCAACTCTTTCGGCAATAGATACAGGACTTCCTGTCTGGAAGTTCCCTGAATTCGAGATGTCGTACTTTACCGGTTCTATAACGACAAGCCTTACAGTAGCTGTTGTTATAATGGCAGAAACCCTTCTTGCCTCTAATAATTACGCAAACAAGAATGGATATAAGATCAACAATAACCGGGAGATACTTGTGTATGCACTTGGAAATGCAGCAGCCGGATTAACAGGATGCTGTCCTGTTAATGGTTCTGTATCACGAACAGCAATGGGTGAGCAATACGGCGGAAGATCACAGATAATGTCTATAACCGCATCTGTAAGCATGGCACTTATATTAATGTTCGGAACAGGATTTATACAGTATCTGCCGGTGTCGGTCCTTACAGCAATTGTAATATCTGCATTGCTTGGTGCAGTTGAAATTCATCTTGCAAAGAGATTATACCGTCAGGATCGTAAGGAACTGTTTATATTTATCGGTTCATTTCTTGGCGTTCTTGTATTCGGAACGGTTTACGGAGTTATGATAGGCGTGGTACTTTCGTTTGCAACGGTAATACTGCGAACAGCTGATCCTAAGCGGTCATTCCTCGGAGTAATAAATGGTCACGAAGGCTTTCACAGTCTTGAACGCAACAGTTATGCAGTTCCGCTGAAAGAAGCAGTGATATATCGTTTTTCAGGAAATCTGTATTTTGCAAATATCAACATATTCATAAAGGACGTTGAGGATTCGATTAAGAAAGACACTAAATGTGTAATAATTGATTCCGGAGCGATATGTAATATTGATATAACGTCAGCTGACATGATAAAGTCGCTTCGCAGAATTCTTGAACGTTCGGGGATCGAACTGTATTTTGCATCGCATATCGGTACACTCAATGACCGTTTCAGACAGCTTGGACTTGCTGATATGGTCGAAGACGGCTATTGCAGAAGGACGATACCCTCTGCACTTCTGAGTGCAGGTATAAAGCCTCCGTATGAAACTGAAATGCAGCCGAGGAAATCGGCAGCCAACCGGCTTGAATTTGAGTGGGCATTCGGAAGTATGGCAGATGAGGAGATCGAAAAGTATACGCAGAGGTTACTGAAAAAGATCAATACTTCAAACGGCGATCCTCAGCAGATGCTGAACAGAGTGTTAGGCGAGGGGAAAGAATGGCACGGTATCAGCGAACTTGATCAGGCTGAGCTGCTTATGCACATAGGAGCTCACATCCGTGATATAGCGGAAAAGTTCAACATGAACGAGCGTCAGATAGAGGAAGCTGTTGAGTTGAGAAAGCTTCTCATTGCTCAGGAAATCGAAACAAAGCAGCCGGAGGTATTTAAGTTGATACGCGAGCATACAAGGAGATTTGAAGAGGAATTGCATGAAAAAGATCCAGAGCTGTACGAAAGACTGCTTTCTATACGCCGTGAAGCACTTAATGGACTAAGAAAATCAACACCTGAATATGGCAGATTGATAGATAGTCTATATGATAAGGATGAGACAGGAGCAGAAAATGATAATAAGGAAAGTTACAGAGAATAAGCGTCAGTACATGGAATTGTTGTTGCTTGCGGATGAACAGGAAGAAATGATAGACAAGTATATTGATAAAGGCACAATGTATGTTCTGGACGATAATGGCGTAAAGGCAGAGTGTGTAGTAACAGATGAAGGCAGAAGGACGCTTGAAATCAAGAATATAGCGGTGTCACCGGAGTTCCACGGAAAAGGCTTCGGCAGGATGCTCATAGACTATATTTCAGAGATATATTCGGAAGAATTTGATACATTGCAGGTCGGGACCGGTGATAGTCCGATGACTGTTCCATTTTACGAAAAATGTGGATTCCGGCGTTCACACATAGTAAAGAATTTTTTTACTGATAATTACGATCATCCAATATATGAATGCGGAATACAGCTTGTAGACATGGTATATTTAAAAAAGTCGATATAATGCAAAACAGCGTCTCATTTTAAGAGACGCTGTTAATATATTAATAGGTGTGTCCTGAATAGCTGTGCAAAATATGACAGTGCCGAAGTTGGGAGTACAGCGGTCTTCCTATTATAGTATCTGCTCACCGCTGTGCAGGGCGATTAGCTTATCACCCATGATCTCTTTCATCAGCTCGAATGCAGGAATGCCAGTACAGTGACCGCTGTAAAAGATCGTTTTCATCTGCGAAAGTTCCTTCGCTGTCTGAATGATAACGGCTTTTTCTTCCTCGGTATGTTCGGCATCACGCTTCATCATGTGGAATCCGCTTACTACATAGTCAGGCTCACTGCCGAAAAGTGCTTTATACCTGTCAAGGATATTGAGTATCCCATTGTGTGCACAGCCCGATAAAAGCCAGCGTTTGCTGTTCTGCGTGATAACAAGGCATTGCTCATGCACAAAATCGTCCTCGGTCTTTACTCCGTCCTTAGTGCATGACAGCTTTCTGTTGCCCTGCGGATAACATCGCATGCCTGTGATACCACTGAACAGGAACAGCTCATCATCAAGCTGCTTATCGCCGTCTATTAGCTGAACATTCGGCAGTCCAAGAATATCCGTGTCGATACCGATATAGCGTTCGCCGTTGTAATGCGGTTCGGCAGCCATTCTTTGCATTACGATCTGTGCGGTACGGTTCAGCTTTGAAAACGGCAGGATACCGCCGGAATTGTCATAATGTCCGTGACTGAGGATCACGGTATCAACAGCGGTCAGGTCAATGCCAAGCGTTTCGGCGTTCCTTACTATTGCATTGGTCTGTCCGGTATCGAGCAGAAGTTTATGCTTTTCAGTCTCGATATATATACTAAGTCCGTGTTCCGCAATACATTCATCTTTTTCGGAAGTATTCTCAACAAGTGTTATGATCTTCATAGTTTTCACCTCATCGGAGGGGATTCTTCCAGATAGCGGTCAAGTATCTCCGCAGCCGTTCTGACGAATTTTACGCAAGGTCTGACCTTATAGTATTGCTCCGTTCTCTTTTCGGGTGTTGGTTCGCTGGTGACTGCAAGTCCTTTCAAAAGGTCACGGCATATGATCGTTTCATGTTTATTGCGAAACTCTTCTGCGAGATACTGGATCCTTTTGTAATGCTCCGATTTGATGGAATGATCTGTTTCCGTTCCTTCACCGTACAAGATACCGGCGATCATGAACATAGCTGAACAAGTGCCGCATACCTCACGCATTCTTCCCATTCCTCCGCCGAATGACGATGAAAGTCTTTTGGCAAGCTCCTCGTCCATTCCGGTTACATCGCAAAAAGCGACAAATATAGCCTGCGCGCAGTTACAGCCTTGTGTAAAAAGTGTGACCGCTTTTTCTGTATGATCGTACTTCATCAGTGTTCACCGCAGGAGTGATGACCGCAGGAATGACCTTCGCCGTGTTCGTGGTGATGGTCACAGGTCGGATTTGAGTTCTGCACAAGTGTCTGTGCAAGGAAAGCCTTTACAGCTTCATCGGCATTGCCCGAGTTGCCGCCGTAAAGTGTAATGCCTGCCTCCTGCATAGCCATCTGAGCGCCTCCGCCGATACCGCCGCAGATCAGAACATCTGCCTGAGCGTTCTTGAGGAATCCTGCAAGAGCTCCGTGTCCTGCACCGTTTGTGCCTACCACTTGTTCATTGATGATCTTTCCGTCGGTAATATCATAGAGCTTGAACTGCTCCGTTCTGCCGAAATGCTGGAATATTTGTCCGTTTTCATAGGTTACTGCGATTCTCATGATACCAAGTCCTTTCCGTGCGATCTCCTCGGAGAGCGTACTGTCAAGTGTATAATTACCGCCCGAAATGATGATGCGCCTGCCTTCAATCAGAGCAAGAGCCAATTTCTTTCTTGCGCTGTCATAGATCGCCGTGACGGTCGTTCTTGCGACATTCATTTCATTCGCACACTGTTCCTGCGTTTTTCCGGAATAGTCTATCAGACGTATCGTTTCAAACTCGTCAAGTGTCATAGTGACCGTATCATTTGCGGCATCCTGATCGGGCGCAAAGCTCCAGTAATCGGGATAACAGCATATACGGCGTGATTTTTGTGGTCTTGGCATAGACTCATCTCCTTTCTGACTTATATCAATTATATCACCATTTTTGACTTATGTCAAGTATATGATAGAAAATGGTATCAATTTCATGTTCATTAGCTGAAATACCGCTGTGGCTATCCGTTTCTTATTCTGCATATCCACGATCCAGCATCCTGGGCTTTCTGAGTTGCCATTAGAAAGTGAACTATAATGAAAATGAGGAATACAAAAAGAAAAACACCCCTATAAATAGGGATGCTTTTCACTAACGTCAAATGAGAATTATTATCATTGTGACGTCTAAATAGTGTATGTGTTACAAAATGAATACAACTTCCGTAAGCGAAAGGAGCGTAAGCCGTGTGTAAAAAGAAAGCGAGCCTGCGAGCGCCAACGTGGTTTGGCGCACAGGCTCTGTGCTGGTGCCGAAGACGGGACTTGAACCCGTACGAGATCGCTCCCGGCAGATTTTGAGTCTGCTGTGTCTGCCATTCCACCACTTCGGCACAGTGTAGCAATAGAAGTTGATTGACAATCAACTAAAATATTATATCATAAAACAGCGATAAAAGTCAAGAGAGAAAAGGAAGATATTCTTTCTGCTTTATTAACAAAAATTCAAAAAAGTTCTTGCATTTTTGTGACAAATGTGTTATTATTAAAAATAAGGAGGAATCCTGATGAAAAAACTTTTTTCAGTAATATTTATGAATTTTTTTGGATATGACCTCATCATATTCATAGCAGCAGTATTTACCGGCGTGATATACTATAAACTGCGCGAATCAGCGGACAAGCTATACAGTAAGATGCACCTTACGGTGTATGTACCGGATGGCGGCGCTTCTGGAAGGGAAGCTGAGAGCGACATCTCAGTCATACGTGAGACTGAGATAGTGAGTATGCGAAATCATACCGGAAAGCTTTATTCGATATTCGTTAACCTTACGGGAATTTTTCCTCTTCTCGGAATACTCGGCACGGTAGTATCACTGCTCGGACTGGTAGCTGATGATACAAATATCACAGGAAACTTCTACGGTGCGCTGACATCTACGTTCTGGGGACTGATATTTGCAATAGCTTTCAAGTTCATGGACGGTATCATTTCTGCAAAGATCGAGGACAATGAAAAGACTGTCGCTTTGTATCTTGAACGTAATAATGCTACCGGAAACAGGAGCAGGAACAATCGAGAGGATGAAAAGCCGCTTCCTGCTGAAGTCGTTTACCCTGAATATGATCCGCCTAAGGAAGACAGCGGCATAAATGATGCACAGGAAAGAGTGTCTGAAATAATCATCAGCGACAGGGATTCTGTTGCTGAGATCTTAAAAGCACTGAACCGCGGGGATGATAAGTAATGGGCGGTTTTCACAAGAATAAGGGTATCGTAATTGAACTTACAGCTTTGCTTGATGTAATAATGATAATGCTTTTCTGGGTAATGATGAACGTTCAGACAAACAGCGATGAAGCCAAAGCAGAAGCTGATGAACGTGTAGCGGCAGTTGAGCAGCAGATGATGGAGATTAAAGCGGAAACAGACGCTGAAATAGCGCGTGTTTGGGAAATGGCTGAAAATGTTGACCAAAAAGCTGCCGAGACTCAGAAGGCACTTCACGGTTATGAACAGGGAATGGTTATAACATTGAATATCCGCTATAATAATGAGGGAAAGCTATACATAAGCAATTACGATCAGCTACTTGGAAGTGCTGCGATAAGCACTTCTGAATCTGCCAATCAGCTCATAGTATCCGCACTTGATAAAGCTGATCTGAAGCAGGATGATGTTATACTTTGTGCACTCGTTTATGACAGCGATGTTGCACTTTACAGGGATGTAAAAAGTGTCAAGGCAGCTGTGGACAGCGTAAGAGCCGCATATCCAAGCTTTTATTGCACTTATATTGATACTTCAAAATGAAAGGAAGATGTTAAATGGCAAATCCAAAAGGTAACAAAAAAGGCGGCAGACCTGCACCGCCGCCGAAAGAGAAGGTAGTAGTCAAGAAAAAGGGCGGATGCCTTGTATTCCTGATAATACTGATACTGCTTGCATTGCTTGCATTTCTGCTTGGACTTCACTTCGGCTGGTGGGGCAAAGGCAGCGGTGACGGCGATGGAGACGGCAAATCCAAGAAGTCAGGAAATTCAACCTCGGATACGGATAAACAGGCGCAGAAGGATGTGTATGTAACAGTCTCCGGAGCCAAGTATATCTACGAAAACAATACGATCGAGATTGAAGCATTTGTAAACAAGATCGCGGATATTGAAGGAAAGCCGCTTGTACACATTACAGATGATAAGGCAACAGACAGTGCAATGAATGAGTTGAAGAGTGCTCTTAATAATTCAAAGATCAGCTTTGTAGAAGAAGCTGACGATGATACGACCACTGCATCTGCGACAACTAAATAATGTTTTAGCCCGAAGCTGTTCGTTTGAATGGCTTCGGTTTTTTGTATGTAAGAGGTATTATCTGTTATTTGCACAAAAAATGGGAAGCCGTTTTGAGCATAATGCTTGACAATCCAATTTAAAGAGGGTATAATATAAAATAAATTAAATTATGGAGGCAAAAGTATGTTCAAGAAACATCTGATACATATAACAGCAGCCGCTGTTACAGTATTTTCACTTATTGGAAATGCTTTTTCAGCCGCTGCGACTACTATTGACGATGTAGCAGCAGTAGCCCGCAGCTATGGCTATTCTGAAGACCTGATACAGCAAGGTTATAATAAATACTACGAAAACCCTAAGCTTTATGATTCGGATGATTTTGATATGGCTATCGAACGTCTGCATGAGGCAGGACATCAGCTGGTAACAACAGCTCCGCAGGATCCGCAGATAACTACCCAGCCGCCTTCCGATACTACTACAACTCCTGCGACTACATCTATAATAGTGACGACAGACATAAACGGATCAACAGTAACACAGATAGTAACCTCTCCGCCAGAGGAGAAGAATAATCATTCCGGCGAAATAGTGCTTACTATGCCGGACGGCTCAACTTTTACAAGAATGAGTACAGCGGACTTCATAAAGCTGACATACGATCAGAAAATGGCTTATTTAAGAACGTTCACTCCCGCACAGCAGCAGGTGTTCATAGACAATCTTACACCTGAGGAGTATCGCAGTATGCTGAAACAAGCACCGCAGGAGACTAAGATCAATGTAGTTGATGAACTCTCGAAAGCAGCCGGAGCAATGGGCATGAATATAACTATAAACGAAATAAGCGATGATTCTATCTCAGTGGCTATGAGAAACGAGGACGGCGAACTCATTGGTGTGGCGAATGCCGGCGCGATAGTAGCAGATACAGGCTATGACAGGTCATGGGTATTCAAAACTGCCGGACTTTTGTTCCTTGCAGCTGCGGCAGGAATATTCTTGCTGATAAAAAAATGCTTTAGAAAGACAACGATCGGAGATAAGAATGAATAAAAAGATAAACAGCAGGAGTATTGCACTTCATATCGCAACTCCGTTTGTAGTTGGGGCGATAACCTGCGGAATACTATTGCTTGCTGCGATAAAACCGTTTGATAAGCTGAAGGTCTATCTGAATGTGGCGTTCATGGATGATCTTAAAACAGATCCTGATGACGAAAAATCAGGACTGATAATCCGTGACAACAAGATAATCAGTGACTACACAGGAACTACCTCAGATACCGGTACATTTATCCGTCCGCGTTACGGAGAGATGTATGCAGAGATACAATGTGAAAAGTTTTCAGTTGTAATTCCGGTTTACTGGGGCAGTGACATACAGCTTCTTGAACGCGGTGCCTGTCAGTCGACCGGATCGGTTATCGCAGGTGATGCTGGCAATTCTGTTATCAGTGCCCATGAGGACACATTTTTTGCAGATCTTTCTTCCCTTGAAAAAGGTGATGCAATAATTATACGTACAAATTATGGTGTATTTACTTATAAGGTAAAAGAAAAGATACAGTTCAACAAGAATGACAGCAAGTATGTCGTACCTTCAAAGGATACGAAACTTACACTTTATACCTGCAAGAAGAATGTACTTGGTTCTGCTGACGAACGTGTAGGAGTAGTATGTGAGCTTATCGAAAAGAAGTTCTATAATTCACCGGCGGAGGATACTGCAAAATGAAGAAGATAAGCAATTATATTCCCTCAGTGATACTTTGTGTTCTGCTGATAATCGGTTTGCTTGGAACATCAGCGCTGATCGTGGCGGATGTCAGAATGACTCCGGAAAAGACTATTGATCTTGCTCAAAGGGAAGAAATAGATGAAAAGTCGTATGCAGCAATAGAGAAATACTATAAGGAAAAAGCAAGTGCAACAGGTATACCGTCTGATGTTTTCATTGGAAGCATTACCAAAGAATACGTCAGGGACGTAATTGACAGCCAGATAGAAGCAACATACAGAGTATTTGAAAGCGGCAGAGCTTACTCACACGCTTCAATACCTAATCCCGAACTTGAAGCTTCAATAGAGAAGTTTTTCAACGATTATGCTGATAAGACGAACTACCCGAAGGACGAAAAGTTTGAGACGAAGCTTAAAGAGACTAAGGCGCAGGCATATAAAACTATTAACAGCAACTGCGATATATTTAAGATAGATTCTATGCAGAGTCATGGATTGCTTTCAAAAATATCAAAGTTTTATCGCAGAAAAACAACACTTACCGTTATCGCAGCAGTATTTGACGCCCTTATGATAGGATTGCTCCTGCTTGTGAACAGACGTAAGCGTGATGTTTTATACTGGATAGGAATTTCAGCTGCAATATCAGGAATAATAGGACTTATTCCCGCAATACACCTTGTAAGGACGCGCTATTATGACTCGTTCTCGATAAAGCAGCCGCAGGTATTTGCAGCGTATACCAAGATGCTGTATTCACTGACGAATACATTCATCAGAGTTCAGGTGCTATTATTGATTTCAGGAGCAGTTTTTATAGTATTGTACGCATTATGCTGCCGCTTTTTTAAGGGCAAGATAGCGGAAAATCAAAAATAATATTGACATTTTTTGAATTAAGCGTTATAATGAACTTGATCGGTTATCCGATATAAATACATAATAACAGGAGGCAGACAAATGAATCCATCAACAATCAGAAAATTCGTAGCTGAGTTCTTTGGTACATTCACACTTGTATTTCTTGGCTGCGGAACAGCAATGCGACTCGGATGTGCATCCGCCGGCGGTTACATTGCAACAGCACTCGCATTCGGATTAGTCATCGTAGGAATGGCTTACTGCGTGGGAAATGTTTCCGGATGTCACATCAATCCGGCAGTATCACTTGCAGTATTCCTCAATGGCGGCATGACATCAAGCGAATTTGCAGGCTATGTAGTATCTCAGTGTGCAGGTTCATTCTTCGGAACAGTAATGCTCCGTGTTATCTTTGGCGTAGCAGATATTAATGATATGACAGCTGCAAAGGATAAGGACTGGGGAATGGGAGCAAACACACTTGCCGGAGTTGACGGCAGCATAATTGCCGGACTTCTCGTTGAGATCATCCTTACATTCATATTTGTACTTGTAATTCTTGGCGTAACATCAAAGAAAGCAAAGCACGGTTCTTTCGGCGGACTTGTAATAGGCTTTACACTTGTGCTTATCCACATCTTTGGTATTGGTATGACAGGAACATCAGTAAACCCGGCAAGAAGTCTCTGGCCGGCAGTATTCTCACTCGGTGATGCTATCAAGCAGCTCTGGGTATTCATCGTAGGACCGTTCGTAGGAGCATTTATAGCAGCAATACTGCATAAATTCCTTGAAGCAGATCTTCCGGAAGCTGAGAATAAGTAATATGTAATTTAACACCGGAGCGCTGAAGTGCTCCGGTGTTTTTTCATATAAACTTTTTCAGAAAAGGTATTGACAAACTACAAACAAAATGATATAATGTATATCGTTGGTTGGAATGATTAACTGTCTGGGTGTGGCGCAGTTGGTAGCGCGCTACCTTGGGGTGGTAGAGGCCGTGGGTTCAAGTCCCGTCACTCAGACCAACCAAACGCTGTTTCAGAATATACTGAAACAGCGTATTTTTTATCTAAAAACTGTGACTTCATAAGGAGAAAAATGAAAAAGCTTCTTAAATATCTAAGAAATTATAAAAAGGAACTCGTTTTCGGACCGATGTTCAAATTGCTTGAAGCCATATTTGAACTCATGGTGCCGATGGTTATGGCGAAAATAATAGATAACGGGATTGCCGCTGATGATACAGGTTACATACTGAGATATAGCGGACTTATAGTTCTGCTTGGCATCTGCGGACTTGCTTTTGCACTTACGTGTCAGTATCTTGCAGCAAGATGTGCATACGGATTTGGTACAGAGCTGCGTGCAGCGATGTTCAAGCATATTAATTCACTTTCTTACAGCGGCATTGATCGTATAGGCACAGCATCACTTGTCAACCGTCTGACTAATGATACCAATACAGTACAGAACGGAGTTAATATGTTTATACGCCTTGCAGTCAGAGCACCGTTTCTTGTAATTGGTGCAGCGACAATGGCTGTACTGATAGACGTGAAGCTGTCACTGATATTTTTTGTGGTAGCTCCGCTCATATCATTAGTGATATTCGTGATAATGCGGCGTACAATACCAATGTATAAACGTGTTCAGCAAAAACTTGACCGTGCTTCGATGCTGACAAGAGAGAATCTTGAAGGAACTCGTGTTATACGTGCATTTTCGCGTCAGCAGGAAGAAATCGACGAATTTCGTGAAGCGGTAGATGATCTTTCAGAGTGTTCGATAGCGGTCGGAAAAATTTCAGCAATACTGAATCCGGTAGCGTTCATGGTAATGAATCTCGGTATTGTGGCGGTACTGTGGTTCGGCGGAGCGAGAATTGATTCAGGAAGTCTTACTCAGGGCGAACTTACGGCGTTTACGAACTATATGACACAGATACTTCTTGCACTTGTTGTACTTGCAAATCTTATCGTAACTTTTACAAAAGCGTTTGCGGCAGCAGCGAGAGTGAGTGAAGTATTTGATATTCCATCAGAAGAAAACGGCAGCGTTACAGAAGGTTACAGGGAATCTCCGCAGATAGAATTCCGTAACGTGACATTTACTTATGATACAGCTGGAGATAGTTCAGTTAAGGATATTTCGTTCAGTATCAGTAAGGGAGAAACACTTGGAATAATCGGAGGTACAGGCAGCGGCAAATCAACACTTGCTGCTCTTATCCCATGCTTTTACAGAGCGACATCCGGAACGGTAATGATCGAGGGTGTCAATGTATGCGAGTGGGAACATGATTCTTTGCGCCGAAAGATAGGCTATGTGCCGCAGAAAGCTGTACTATTCTCTGGAACAGTTCGTGAGAATATGCAGTGGCGCAAAATGGGCGCATCTGATGAAGAGATAATCGCAGCACTGAAAACAGCTCAGGCGTGGGAATTTGTAAGCAGACTTCCTGAAGGGCTTGATACAAGAGTTTCACAGGGAGGAAAGAATTTCTCCGGCGGACAGAAACAGCGTCTTTCAATAGCAAGAGCATTAGTTGGAAAGCCGGAAATACTGATACTTGACGATTCAATGAGTGCGCTTGATTACGCAACGGACCTTGCACTGAGAAAGGCTTTGAAGAGCGATATGTCCGGAACTACGGTCGTAATGATCTCTCAGCGCACAACATCGCTGAAAGATGCTGATCTGATAGTAGTTATGGACGATGGAGCGGCAGCAGGAGTTGGCAATAATTCACAGCTCCTTGAAAATTGTGCGGTATACCGTGAAATATACAATTCACAGATGAACGACAGGGAGGGCACTTGACGATGTTAAAGACATTAAAACGAGTTTTCTCTTATGCCAGACCGTATAAAGCGTATTTTTTCATGACATTGCTGTTTGCTGCACTTGGAGTTGCATTGTCGCTGTCTGTACCCATATTCATCGGCGAGGCAGTTGATTGCTGTCTTGGCAGGGGAGATGTAGATTTTACAAAGCTTCGCGGGATAGTAATTATGCTTGCAGGTGTAGTTATCTCAAGTACACTGTTTCAGTGGCTTATGAGTTTGTGTACAAACAAGCTCGCTTTTCTCACAGTCCGCGACATGAGGACCGATGTTTTCAGTAAGCTTGAAGCAGTGCCGCTGAGGTACATCGACAGGCGCAGCAAGGGAGAACTTACAAGTCGAGTAATAAATGATATTGAGATAGTGTCGGACGGCTTGCTTCAGGGATTCACGCAGTTTTTCAGCGGGATCATTACAATTATCGGAACTCTTATATTCATGATGACGATAAACGTAAAGATAGCACTTGTGGTAGTATTTATGACTCCGCTTTCGTTTATTGCAGCTTCAAGAATAACTCGTGCGGCACATGATTCTTATATGCATCAGTCGCGCCTGCGCGGAGATATGGTAGGACTTGCAGAGGAAAGTGCAGGCAATCAGAAGCTCGTTAACGCATTTGTATACGGTGAACGGGCAGAGGAAGCGTTTTCGCGTTTGAACGAGGAGTACGGAAAGGTCGGACTTAAAGCCACTTTTTTCAGTTCGATGACAAATCCGACCACACGTTTTGTAAATGGACTGATATATGCAGCAGTCGGACTTCTTGGAGCGCTCGGAGCGACCGGACATTTCGCTTTTGTTGGGAAGATGTCAGTAGGAAAGCTTTCGAGTTTTCTTGCATATTCAAATCAGTATACAAAGCCCTTTAATGAAATATCCGGAGTATTTGCAGAGCTTCAGAATGCAGTTGCATCGGCGGGAAGAGTATTTGATCTGCTTGATGAAGAAGAGGTCACGGACGATTCTGATAAAGAAGTCCTTGCTGAGTGCAATGGTGATATAAGCTTTTCTGAGGTGTATTTCTCTTATGTTCCGGAAATCAGACTTATACAGGATTTCACACTGAATGTGACTTCCGGACAGAAAGTAGCGATAGTAGGACCTACCGGCTGTGGCAAATCAACTATAATCAATCTGCTTCTGAGGTTTTATGATATTGAACAAGGAACCATAAAGATCTCAGGTCACGATATAAACAGCATAACGCGCGATAGTCTCAGAAGCTGTTTTGGAATGGTGCTTCAGGATACATGGGTGTTTACAGGAACTGTTGCAGAAAACATAGCGTACGGAGTTCCGGAAGCGACTCGTGAACAGGTGATAGCAGCGGCAAAGGCTGTGTATGCACACGGATTTATAAAAAGGCTTCCCAACGGCTATGATACGGTCATAAGCGAGGAAAGCGGATTGTCTCAGGGACAGAAACAGCTTATATGTATAGCAAGGATAATGCTAATGGATCCGCCTATGCTGATACTTGACGAAGCAACAAGCTCTATTGATCTGCGAACCGAGCATCGTATCCAGAAAGCATTTACGAAGCTTATGGAGGGCAGAACAAGCTTCATAATAGCACACAGGCTTTCTACGATAAAGCATTCAGATACGATACTTGTTATGAAGCATGGAAATATAATAGAGCAGGGTAGTCACGAAGAACTGATGAAGACCGGCGGCTTTTACTCTGAATTATATAATAGCCAGTATGCATCGTGAAACCAAACACGTCCCATGCGGGACGTGTTTTTATATACTGTTCCATGCGTATCTGCTGATCTCAGGAACGTTTCCTACAAGAATATTCTCAGCGATGAGGAATTCAAAGCTTGCACTGCTGCTGAAGGAGTACAAAGGAACAGATGACTGAAGCTGTACATTCACAACAGCTGATATACGATGACAGGTCTGATTTATACCGGCAGATTCAAAGGTGCTTTTTAGTTTGACATCCGCTGAACCAGCCGGGCACACTTTGATCTTTATCTCAGGACCTTTTCCAACAAGCATATAAGAGCCTGTCAGAGAGCCGACAGGTATCCTTTCTGTGTGGGCGTTGGAAATACTCAGTGCCTTGTTGATACGCAGGCTCAGATCCGACTGTACTTTATTTATGTTGTAAGGGATAGTTTCAATTGAAACAGCTTTACCGCTTTCGTCATAAAGAACCGCAGAGAAATCGCTGTATGTAAATTTGTTTTCGCAAAGGTATTCGGAGACAGTCTCACCGATTATTTCATTTGTAGAAGCATTCGCGAAATGTTCAGCCTGCATTGCAGCAACTGGTCTGAGCGATTTGTCAGCCTTAACGACAGCTATTATAAGCAGAAGCAGTATAACAGAGAAAATGATACAGCCGATTGTTGTTTTTCCGGATCTTCGGGTTCTTCTATGTCTACGCATGGGGAAGAAGTCTCCTTTGCTTGCAGATATTGAGTTTACACTGCAAATTTCACATATTATCAAGAATTTGCGCTTCCCGAACGAAGTTCGGGGCAATAACCGCCTGACTGCGGTTATTGAGGACACATTTATTATATTCCATGAAGAAACATTTTGTGACTTTGTATTTGAATATTCGGTGCAAAAGATGTAAGTAAGTTTGGGATATTAATTAAAAAGAAAAAATTTCAAAAAAGTATGGAAATTTATTTTGTAATGTGATATAATTGATTTTGATTGGTTTATTTGCAATGGTGCAATTGACCTTTACTGCTTCCTATATAATGTAGTAAGCAGAAGATTAATAATTATCTGCTATGCAGATTTATATTTTGAGGAGGTTTGTACATGAAAAAAGTGCAACTGACAGAAACTGTTCTGCGTGACGCTAATCAGTCACTTATGGCTACACGTCTGCCTTATGCTGATTATGAGGGTATCCTTGCTGATATGGACAAGGCTGGCTACTACTCGATCGAGTGCTGGGGCGGCGCAACATTTGATTCCTGCCTTCGTTATCTCAACGAAGATCCGTGGGAGAGATTACGTAATCTCAGAAAGAATCTTCCGAACACACGTCTCCAGATGCTCCTGAGAGGTCAGAATCTTCTTGGTTACAAGCACTATCACGACGATGTAGTTGAGAAGTTTATCGAGCTTTCTATCAAGAATGGTATCGACGTTATCCGTATCTTTGATGCTCTCAATGATTTCAGAAATATCGAAACAGCTCTTAATGCAACAAAGAAGTATGCAAATAACAGAACTATCGCTTCCGGTTGTATATCATATACCCAGAGCCCTGTACATACAGTAGATAAGTATATTGAAATGTGTAAAGAGCTCAAAAATATGGGCTTTGATACAATTTGTCTCAAGGATATGGCTGGTACTATGTCTCCATATGAGGCAGAGCACCTTATCAAGGGAATCAAGGACGCTATCGGCGACATGACTCTCATTCTCCATACTCACTGCACAACAGGTATGGCATATATGACACTCACTAAGGCTATCGAATCCGGTATAGATGTTATTGATACAGCTACATCATGTTTCTCAGGCGGTACATCACAGCCTTCGACCGAGACCATGTACTATGCTTTCAAGCAGTACGGAATCGACTGCGGACTTGACGAAGAGATCATCAATAAGGTGAACGATTACTTCAAGCCTATCAAGCAGAAGTATATTGATAACGGACAGCTCAACCCCAAGAGCCTTGCAACAGACGCTCAGGCTCTCGTATATAAGGTACCTGGCGGTATGCTTTCAAATATGATCGCAAACCTCACAGATATGCACGCAATGGACAAATTTGATGCAGCACTTGCTGAGATCCCGAAGGTAAGAGCAGATCTTGGTTATCCGCCGCTCGTAACACCGCTTTCACAGATGGTAGGAAATCAGGCTGTAACAAATGTTCTGGTAGGTGAGAGATATAAGAATATCTCCAAGGAAGTTAAGAACTATATCAAGGGCGAGTACGGTATCGCACCTGCACCGATCGATGCTGAACTCAGCAAGAAGGTACTCGGTGACGCTCAACCGGTAGACTGCCGTGATGAGGATAAGAAGAGAACAGGTGAGGAGTTCAAGGCTGCTAAGGAAGCACTTGGTGATCTTTGCCGCAGTGAAGAGGATGTAATGAGCTATATCTGCTATCCTGACCAGACACTCAATTTCCTCAAGGCACGTAAGGCTCAGGAAGAGAATGAAGCCGTTTATACTATTGAAGAGATGTAAGGAGACGGTGATATGGTAGAAAATACAACTATTGCCGTAACTGAGATAGCAACAAAGGCAACAGAAGCAACTACTGAATCAGGGGATAAGCTTAGTATAGGCGAAGCAGCAGTAACAGCTATATTCGGTTATTCGGTAGTATTTGCCGGACTTGTTATACTTATGATAGTGCTTTATTGCACAGGCGCATATTTCAAGTCAAAAGAAGCCAAGAGCAAGGCTGTACCTGCAAATAACGCAGAACCTGTTCAGAAGGCAGCTCCGGCTGTTGAGCAGAAGCTTGCCCCCGGTTCAGCAGGCCATGTAAAGCTTTTCGATGTTCCGGACAAGGAAGCAGCAATGATAATGGCTATTGTTGCGGATAAAATGCAGAAGCCTCTTAATGAGCTTCACTTTATTTCAATCAAGGAGGTCAAATAACCATGAAGTATAAAGTTACACTTAACGGAAAAACATATGAAGTTGAGGTCGAGCAGGGTAAGGCAGTCCTTCTTGATGAATACGAAGCACTCGCACCTGCACCGGCTGTACCTGCCGCACCGGCAGCAGCACCGGCAGCCGCAGCAGCACCTGCACCTGCACCGGCAGCAGCAGTTAACCTCGCAGCAGGTGAGACTGTTGAAGCTCCAATGCCCGGAAATATCATCCGCGTAGATGTAAAGCAGGGCGATACAGTTAAGGCAGGACAGATACTCGTGATACTCGAAGCAATGAAAATGGAAAACGAGATCGTTGCTCCTAAGGACGGTACAGTAGCACAGGTCGTAACAAGCAAGGGCTCAGTTGTAGATACAGGCGCTCCGCTGGTCGTTATAGCATAAGGAGGCTCGCGGTATGGACGTTATTGAGACCTTAAAAACATTATGGAATGATTCAGGATTCCAGAGTTTCTTCGTAGACAGCGGCTGGAAGAATCTGGTAATGATAGTAATATCCTGTCTCCTTCTGTATCTTGGTATTAAAAAGAAATTCGAGCCGCTTCTTCTTGTAGGAATCGCATTCGGATGTCTTCTTGTAAACCTTTCGTATTTCGGAGAAGGATCGAGCGATGCGCTTTATCATCTTGATCTCTGGGACAACTTCCTTGATCCGGATCATGAAGATTATCACAGCTACGGTGCGATACTCAAACACGGCGGACTTCTTGATATACTTTACATAGGCGTTAAAGCCGGCGTATATCCGTCACTCATATTCATGGGCGTAGGAGCTATGACCGATTTCGGACCGCTTATTTCAAATCCTAAGAGCCTTCTTCTTGGAGCAGCTGCACAGATGGGCGTATTCCTCGCATTCTTCGGTGCGATTTGTCTCGGCTTTACAGGACAGGAAGCAGCTTCTATCGGTATTATCGGCGGTGCTGATGGTCCGACGGCTATCTTCCTTACAACAAGACTTGCACCGCATCTTCTTGGCGCTATCGCTATTGCAGCTTATTCATATATGGCACTTATCCCTATGATACAGCCGCCTATTATGAAAGCTCTCACAACTGAGAAAGAGCGTCAGGTAAAGATGGAGCAGTCCAGAACAGTATCAAAGACAGAGAAGATAATCTTCCCGATAATCGTAGCAATGTTCGTAATCCTGCTTCTTCCTTCAACAGCACCTCTTGTAGGATGCCTTATGCTTGGCAACCTCTGGAGAGAGTGTGGTGTTACAGAGAGACTTTCTGATACAGTTCAGAATGCACTTATGAACATCGTAACAGTATTCCTCGGAATCTCAGTCGGAGCAACAACTGCTGCAACAAGATTCCTCTCGCTTGAGACTATCAAGATCGTAGGACTTGGTCTTGCGGCATTCTGCTTCTCAACTATCGGCGGACTTCTCGTAGGAAAGCTGATGTATAAGCTTTCCGGCGGAAAGATCAACCCGCTTATTGGATCAGCTGGTGTATCAGCTGTACCAATGGCAGCAAGAGTATCGCAGATGGAGGGACAGAAGGCTAATCCGAAAAACTTCCTTCTCATGCACGCTATGGGACCTAATGTTGCCGGAGTAATTGGTTCGGCTATTGCAGCAGGATTCCTTCTTGCAGTATTCAAGTAATAAGCACTTCGCCTGCGGATGTACCGCAGGCGATTTTTTGTAACATGGCAAGATTATATTGCATATCAAATATCGCACACTAAGATTGGATAGCTTTATAACCGGCAGACGATAATGCATATGACTGATATGATATAAATAAATCGTTCACAAATAGGATATTTTTGTTAATTGCAGAAACAGAGCAAAAATACTATAATATAAATGGACGTTGAGTCCGACCGGTCAGGCAGCCGGTTGTTGTTCAATATCTGGGGGATATGGATAAAAACGAGGCAGTATCGCATAGATCAGAGCTGCAGTTTAGGCGCTGTGGGATCATGTGACTACTGTGAGTGGTTCTATTGCTTATGTTGGCTTAGGCGGCTGACTGCAAGGTGTGTGATAGTACCATTATTATGGAGTGGAATTGACAATTAACGCGGTGCAGCGGCGTAATAATGTCGCTGCGACATACCGGAGACGAGCAGCAAAATCGTCTTAGGATTTATTATTCATGGGATACTGAATATAAGACACGATATAATGTGTCTGCAAACCTTCTATTACTCTTAATAAAAGGACCTTGATCGCTGATCGAGGTCCTTTTATTGTCTGATTGTAAGAAACGTAAAAATGATAGGCAGACGTTTGTGCAAAATGTAGATTTTAAAAATTGTGTTGACATTAAGAATAAATTGTAATATAATAGAAAAAGAGATAGATATTAAAGTGTAGAATGAACTAAGGAAGGAAACAATCCGCAATACGCTATTATTACGGCGCAATTGTTTTCCCTAAGTTCTAAATAGCATATCAAAGCGAAAGAAACTGCTGCTATATAAATATACAAGGCAGCGCTTCATCGGATGCAATCACTCTTGTGGCGGTGAAAAGTTATTTTGTTTTGATTTGTAAAAAGAACATTACCGGAAATAATTGGCGTCTTTTTTGTTTTACAATAAACCAGATTTCATATATTACGGATACGGATATGATTTATCCGGCTTGTTGACTATTAGTGCATACATCTCTTGAAATGACTTGAATTGCTGTATAACTGATGTAACGGGTCAGCGGCAGCGCTTACAGACCATTCGCACTGGAGGATGAGTTTCTGTGGGAAGAGCACTGGCTTTGACGGAACACCGTACCTGCAGCAGCAGAGTGTACTTCAGATATACTGCACGGATAAGATATGATGCTGACGGTTATTTGTGAAGGAATGTCGGCTCCATGACGAGGAGGACTTCCAATTTGAACACATTAAGAACTGTGATGCTGTGAGATTATTGATATAGTCATAAATCATTCGTGAATTGTGAGATCTTAGCTTCTTGCGCTGTTTTGTAATTCAAATATTATATTTCGTTTACAGGGAAAGTATCCGTAAGACATCGGAACTTTCAGATCAAATATTGAAAACAAACCGGCATATAGTGCTGTATTCAGATAAATAGAAAAAGGAAGAACAACAAACAAATAACAACAAAACAAATAAATTTAAAGAAAAAATAACTGAGGACAACCTCAAATTATGTGTGAACAAAAATCGGAGGATATAAATAATGGCTAACAATCGTCTTAGACCGGGACGTGTTGCTTTGGCTATGGCTATGATCGTGGGTTCATGTGTACTTCTTGACCATGCGAGAAGAGACCTTTTTAAGCCTAATGCAAACCTGGTCGTAAGCGGTAACTTTAAATCTGGCTCGGCACAGTATGTAGAGCAGCAGACCGAGAGACAGCAGCAGCTTGGCAACGAAGCAGAGACTGCAACTTCTTTCAAAGGGGTGCAGAACTTGGGCTATTCAGAGCTGAGCCTGCCATCATCGCGGCTTTCAGCCGGAACATTAGCTTTAGTTGATGCAGCACATCCTGCTGTCGAGACTAATGTTTCAGGTATGGTATCGCTTGCGAATGAGAAGAATGAGTTTTATACGATTATGAGTACGGACATCAAGCTTGACCGTGAAGCTGCTGATGCTTTTAACAGGATGATGACCGATTATAACAACGCTACAACTCTTTCAGATTTTATTGTCTATGGTACAACAGCAACATATACTGAGGCAGGGTCTGCCTGCCCGAAGAAATTTCCTGAATCAGCAACAGGAAATACTATTGATCTTGCACTCAATGGTATGGGCGGTATCATTTCATATGATGGAAGTGATACACAAAGCTGGGTAGTGAATAATTGTGCAAAGTACGGCTTCATTTTAAGATATCCTCAGGGAAAAAAGGACAAGACTTCACAGGATTATTGTCCTTGGCATCTCCGTTATGTCGGACCGGTGCATTCATCAATCATGGCAGAGAAAGGGTTCTGCCTTGAGGAATACCTTGATTTTTTGAAAAATTATACTTTTGACAATGCCTTAGCCTACAATTTAAACGGGGTTAATTATGAGATTTACAGCGTTGTTTCACTTGGAGATTCAACGCCGGTGAGAGTACCGGTTTCCGGTAATTATACTATTTCCGGAAATAACTCGGATAGGTACATAATAACTACTATCAAGAATTAATGGTTTAACGGTTAAACGTCGATATAATGGGAGCAGTTGCGCAGCTGCTCCCTATTTTCGTATATTTCAGTGCTTACGGACATATATTGTCACGAGGTGAAATTATGAAAAGATTGATTGTGGTCATAATGCTGTTGGTTTCGGCTGCTTCTGCAACTATTCTCTTAGGTGCAGGCAGGGAGATAGAGGCGAATACTGATGTATCGTATATACTAATGGAAGCGGATACACGATGTGTACTTGATTCGCAGAATTCTGATCTGCCGCGTAATGCCGGATATATGTCCAAACTCATGTCGCTTTTGCTTATCGCAGAGGATGTTGATTCAGGAAAGTATGGGCTTACGGACGAACTGACTGCTTCTCAGAGTGTTGTCGGTACGAAAGGCTCGGTCGTGTGGCTTCAGCCAGGAGATACCATGACTGTTGACGAACTGATAGAGTCGGTAGCTGTTGGCAATGCTAATGATGCCCTTACCGTACTCGCTGAGAGGTCAGAGGGCGCGATTGAAGATTTTGTTATACGTATGAATACGGAAGCTTTCGATCTTGGGCTTAGAGACACGTCTTTCTATTCACCGTATGGATACTATGATGAACGTGAGAATACTACTGCTAATGATATAGCGTTGGTTTGTGCTGAATTGTCCAAGTACAGTTTTATGACGGATTATTTTTCTGTCTGGCGTGATTTTGTCAGGGACGATACTTATGAGCTTGTAAATGAGAACTCACTTTCGCGTACATATGATAAGCATATTGGATTCAAGGCATGTCATTCTGAACAAGCAGGCTACTGTTTGGCGGAGGGCGGCAGGTCTGAGGATGGTACTTGCTACATAGCAGTCGTTCTTGGAGGAGAGGATTACGACTGTACTGAAAAGCTTGCCAAAAAACTCTGTAATAAGGGATTCAGCGACTACAAGGTAACTGTTACGATGTTTCCTGACGAGATGCTTGCCCCTCTGAAAGTGATAAACGGTGAGCAGTCAGCAGTAATGATGAAGATTAAGGAGCAGAGCTCACTTGTCATACCTCGTAATTCGGGCGAACTCAAAACGGTAGTTGTATTGCCTGATTATGTGAATGCACCGGTGCACAGGGGACAAACGATTGGCAGTGCAGCATTTTTCAACGGCAAGACGCTCGTTTACGAATCAGACATCGTCGCGTGTGAAGATGTAGAAGCGATGAATTACTGTTATGTTTTGAAGAAAATGTTGTCAAAATTGATAGAATGAATCTTGACGTTATTGGTGCAAATACACAAATATATAAATATTGCCTCAAAGAGACTTGAAAAAATCTTAAAAATATAGTATCATAAAGATGGTAAATTATATTTGCACGGCTTTCGTGCTATTGGAGGTAATTTTCAATGTCATTAAAACTCAACACAAAGTATCTGAAGGACTATGTTAATTCTGATGAGCTTGCAGGTATCAAGTCTCAGGTAGAGGCTGCTGCTGATGCTCTTCATAATAAAACCGGTCTTGGAAATGATTTCCTTGGCTGGGTAGAGCTCCCTACAAACTATGATAAGGACGAATTTGCACGTATTAAAGCCGCTGCTGAAAAGATCAAGAAGAATTCTGATATTCTCATCGTGATCGGTATCGGTGGTTCATATCTTGGTGCAAGAGCTGCGATCGAGCTTCTCAAATCGCCTCTTTATAACAATATTAAGAAGGATACACCTGATATTTATTACGTTGGCAACAGCATCAATCCTGCATATCTCAATGAGATTATCGCACTCTGCGAAGGCAAGGATTTCTCTGTAAACGTAATTTCAAAGTCTGGTACAACTACCGAGCCTGCACTTGCTTTCCGTATCTTCAAGAAGATGGTAGAGGACAAGTACGGCAAGGATGGCGCTAAGGAGAGAATCTTCGCTACAACCGATAAGGCAAGAGGTACTCTCAAGAGCCTTTCAGATACAGAAGGTTATGAGACATTCGTTATCCCTGACGATGTTGGCGGACGTTTCTCAGTCCTTACAGCTGTTGGACTTCTCCCGATCGCTGTTGCCGGCTGTGATATTGATGCTCTCATGAAGGGCGCAGCTAAGGCTCAGGCTGATTTCTGTGCTGATTTTGATAACAACGACTGCTATAAGTATGCAGCACTCAGAAATATCCTTTACAGAAAGGGTAAGTCTGTTGAAATGCTCGTTTCATATGATCCAAGCTTCGTAATGATGTCAGAGTGGTATAAGCAGCTCTTCGGCGAAAGCGAAGGCAAGGACAATAAGGGTATCTTCCCATCATCCGCTGTATTCTCAACTGATCTCCA
>ONAI01000096.1 GCA_900315755.1 uncultured Ruminococcus sp. | reverse complement strand
TGCGTCCGTGTTGGTACGCCTTTTCAGGCGTGGCTTGTATTCTGAGCCCCTATGGGGCGTTTACGGAAAAACCCCCGGCTCTGCCGGGGGATGTTTATTGTATCCTGATAAAAATAAAAAACTCACGACACAATAATGTGACGTGAGTTTTTGTTATTTCACTGTGGATCATTCGTCTGAGCCGACTGTGGAGATGACCTCGGAGAGGAGGTTTGCAGGAAGCTGCTCATATCTTACGAAATCAAGTGTGAAGCTGCCCATACCTCTTGTGGTCTGACGGAGATACATTGCGAAATCGTGCATCTCGCGCATAGGAACTTCTGCCTGTATCATTGTGATTCCGTGTGAAACCGGTTCCATACCGAGAACACGTCCGCGGCGCTTATTGAGTTCGCCCATGATGTCGCCGGTGTTGTCATCGGGAGCAGTAACCTTGAGCTCGCCGATCGGTTCGAGCATAACAGGATCTGCCTGTCTGAGACCTTCCTTGTAAGCGATAGAAGCGGCAGTTTTGAATGCCATTTCTGAGGAGTCTACCGGGTGGTAAGAGCCGTCCACGAGGATAGCCTTGAGACCTACAACAGGACAGCCTGCAAGTACGCCTTTCTTGACTGATTCTTCGAGTCCCTTCTGAACAGCAGGGAAGTAGTTCTTAGGTACAGCACCGCCGAATACCTTTTCCTCGAAAATGAGTGTATCGCTTACGCACGGCTCAAATTCGATCCATACATGACCGTACTGACCGTGACCGCCTGACTGTTTCTTGTGCTTGCCCTCGACTTTTACCTTCTTGCGGATAGTCTCCTTGTAAGCTATCTTCGGAACGGTGAGATTTACGTCAACACCGAATTTTGTTTTGAGTTTAGCGGCAGCAACTTCGATATGCTGTTCGCCGAGACCGCTGAGGATCTGTTCCTTTGTATTGTCGTCCTGAGCGTAAGTGAGAGTAGGATCTTCCTCAGTGAGTCTCTGGATACTTGAAGAGATCTTAGCCTCATCGCCCTGAGTTTTAGCCTTGACAGCCATTGAATAGCAAGGTCTTGGAAAATCCATCTTAGCGAACTCGACGATCCTGGACTGCTCACAAAGTGTATCGCCTGTATTAGCGTTGATCTTTGAAGCAACAACTATATCACCGGCAGAAGCGTAAGGAAGCTCGATCTGCTTTTTACCGCAGAGAGTGAAGAGCTTGCCTATCTTTTCCGGATTGCCTGTAACTGTATTGAGCACCTCGCTGTTGGCAGTGAGCTTTCCTGCGATAACTCTTATCATGGACATCTTTCCAACGAAAGGATCAGCGATGGTTTTAAAAACATAAGCTGCAAGAGGTGCGGAAGCATCGCACTTGACATCAACGACTTCCTTGGCAGGGCTGTAAGCCTCTGCGTTATAGACCTCAGCAGGTGAAGGAAGGAGAAGCTCGAACTCCTTGAGAAGCATATCAATGCCTGCGAGTTCAGTAGCAGAAGTACAGATAACAGGAGTGATGATACCGCGGTTCATACCATCGTGGATACCGTTGATGAGTTCCTTCTGGGTGAAAGGTTCGCCCTCGAAAAACTTCTCCATGAGTTCATCGGAGGTTTCTGCAACAGCCTCTGAAACGGCAGCAACGAGACCGTCAACACGATACTCGAATTTCTCGCTGATCTCAGCGGTAGGCATTTCAGTTTCAACAGCATTGCCCTTGCTATCGTACTTATAAGCCTTCATTTCGATGAGGTTAACGTATTCAACGATAGAGCCGTTGCTGATAACCGGAACTACTACCGGGCATACAGTCGGACCGAAAACGGTTTTGAGTTCTGTGAGAACATTAAAGAAATTAGCGTCCTTGTCGTCGATCTTGGTTATGACGAACATCTTTGACTTGCCCTGCTTTACGGCTTCCTCATAAGCCTTTCTTGCGCCGACCTTAACGCCGGATTTTGCTGAAACAGTGATAAGTACAGTATCAGCAGCGCGTATGCCTTCGATCATTTCTGCTGCGAAATCGAAGAGACCTGGTGTATCGAGGATGTTGAACTTATTTTCGCCGTACTCGAATGAAGCGAGGGAAGTACCGATAGAGATATGTCTTTTGATCTCTTCCGGATCGTAGTCGCAGACAGTAGTACCGTCAGCGGTCTTGCCAAGTCTGTCAGAAGCGCCTGCCTTATAGAGAATAGCTTCGGCGAGGGAGGTCTTACCTGAACCGTTATGACCTGCCAGAGCTATATTTTTGATTTTGTTTACATCAAATTCTTTCATAATGATTTTCTCCTTGGATCTAATATAGCAGTTTATAAAAACCACATACAAATAGTATAAACTAAAATGTATATAATTGCAATAGTTGCTTAATATTTTCTACATTTCATATTACTGTAATGGTTTAAACTTGTATAGTTTTACCAAATATGAGAGCGGTTATCGCTCTAATTAGACAAACTTTTGCCAATCTTGCAGGTTTGACAAGGTGTTGATCTTACTTTGCTGCGCTTAATCAGCACGAATATACCTGCATAGCCGCATCCCCAGAGTATAGTCATAAATACAGCCTGCGGGATAGTGTCGGTGCTGCCGGAAACAGTGCGGACTATAAGTTCGGAAGCGCACATTGTCATGAATGTGTATACTGCCGGTAGCAGAACGTTCCTTACGGGATGAAGTCCGCAGCCGGAAGCGCGGGAAAGCTTGATACAGCGCGAAATGTTTCCGAGAACGTTGCTTGCATAGTAGGAAGCAGCAATGCCTATGAATCCGAAATGCGGAACGGCTATCAGCACAATGCTTATCCTTACAGCGTATTCAGCAAGGTAATTCAGCGAGGAGAAGCCTTGCAGTCCCATACCCTTTATCATAGCTTCGAGGACTATCTCCATGTAAATGAAGGGGATGACAGGCGCGATCGCAGAGATCATGCTTCCGGCAAGTTTGCCGCCGCCGAGAGCCTCTCCGATAGGTCTGCCGAAGCGTATGAGAACGCCAGCGGAGAATACGGCGTATATGAGAGTGAACTCGGTAAGGCGGCTTGCGAGGGAGCGTATACGGCAGGTGTCGCCGGAGGCAGATGCTCTTGCGGTCTCGCTGACTATTATTCCGGACATCGAACAGAGTATGACTGAAGGGAAAAACAAAGTCGGTATGACGATAGCTTCAAATATCCCGAAAAGACTTAGTGCTCTGCCTGCTGAATCGCCGTACTGCCGCAGGCAAATGGGGATAAGTGCATCGTTAGTGCTGCTCAGTATGGCAGTAAGTATTCCGCCGCCCATGATAGGGAATGCAAGAGCTGCATATTCCTTGAAGCTGATGCTTCCGCGGCGCTTCGGACCGCGTTTGCTCCGCAGATACATCACAGCGAAAAATGCAAGCGAAAAGACGTTTCCGGCAATGATACCGCTTATCATGATCCCACATACACCGCTCTCACTGACTGCTCCGGCGGTCAGGGCAGCTGAGGCGATAACACTGCACCTTACTATGAATTCAAGAATGTCTCCGGCAGCAGTTACGGATGAACGTCTTTCGGCGTTGAAATAGCCTTTAAGACATGATGCAGCAGCTCCTGAGATAAGAGCAGCCGGCATCAGACGTATGTCCGCAGTGAGTTCTGAGCTTCTGAAAAAGCGCTCGCTGATAGTCTCCGCCAAGACCTCTATCATTGCCGATACGCTTATACTAAGTATCATGCAGAGCTTTATCCCGTGAGCAAGGATGTGCTCGGGGCTTGAATCCTTTTTCCCGAGTTCTTCCGATATAAGACGGCTTGTGCAGAGATAGGCGTTGCCGTTTGAGATTATGCCGGCAAGTCCGAGAAAAGTACCGGTAAGTGTGAGGACACCAATAGCGGAGCTGCCGAGTTTACGCGTTATGAATGCGTTTAGCATAAGTGAAGCCGTGTCGAGAAACAGCTGCATAACAGTGAGCATTAACGTATCTCTTACTATTTTTCTCCTTATGAACATATTTTCCCCCATAGTTCTTGATATAAGATTCTATGTGGAAAGAACTCAAATAATGTCCGGAAGCAAAAACTTCCGGACACGAAAAAGGGGAAGAGCCGTTTATTGAGCTCTTCCCCGATAATACTATGATATTTCTCCCCGGAGCTTATTTTGTACCGAAGATACGGTCGCCGGCATCGCCGATTCCCGGAACTATGTACTTATCCTCGTTAAGTCCCTGATCCATAACACCGGAGTATATTTCAACATCCGGGTGTGTGGAGTTGATAGCCTCAACACCCTCAGGTGAGCAGATGATGCACATGAATTTGATATTCTTGACACCAAGGCTCTTGAGCTCGGTAATAGCAGCAACAGCAGAATTACCGGTTGCGAGCATAGGATCAACGATGATAGCGTCACGCTCAGCGATGT
>ONAI01000044.1 GCA_900315755.1 uncultured Ruminococcus sp. | reverse complement strand
TGGAGTGGCAGTTAACAAAGCGATATGCAGCGGAGAACTCAGGATATCCCAGCAGTTCGCGCCTCCGTACTACAGAGCCGACGGGGAAACTGCGTTTATCGCAGAAATAGACGGCTCTATCAACGTCGAGGTCGAGACCTTCGACAGACTTTTCCTTTCTAATATTAAGAGTACCGGGCGACGCAATATGGTTCTTCGTACTCTTAATGAGAAACGTAATCTCATCTCAACAAAGGACTATAAGCGTGACTTGAAAGTCGGGTTTGAGAACGGTTCTGAATCGACTGTGAGAGTGTATTCTCTCTCAGCCGCTATACTCAGTGATGAGGCGAAGAGTATCATTGATAAGGCGCTTATTTCCGACCGCTTCCATGCTCAAGACAGCAGACCGGATAATTTTTATCCTTACATTGTTCACTCACAGTACGATATGCTTGCAGGTCAGGTAATAAAGGATTATAGTACCATCAACCCTTTTACAGCCGTCAGCGGCTCTCCGGGTTCGGGAAAGACAGATTTCCTTATGATGCAGGCGTTGGAACGTGCAAAGGCAGGCGATGTTGTCGTGATTCTTGACCCCACAAATTCGTTCTGCGAGTACGAATGGGAGCAACACAAGGTGCCCCATGAGATAATTGAAGGAAAAGTTGTCTTTTGGAATATGAGTGTGAAAGGTTTCCCAGTAGACCTTATGGATTTCAGTGGCTGCACCAATGCCTACCAGAAAAGAGAGCGCCTGCTCAGTATGCTGCTTTCCGGCTCGCATCTTTCAGGCTGCAATCAGGTCGGTATCCTTATGGTGGCTGTAGGAAAGATGATTGACAAGATCGAACAGGGGGAAAAGGATATGTATAATTTAATTGTTGGCTCGTTTGACGACAACAAGGCAGAAATCAAAGTCATGAATAGAGTGCTCTCGGTTTTCAGCACAATCGCAAGAAACGACGAGACGCCTCCTGGCTGGGGAAATCTGCTTGCGGAAAGAGGTAAGATCATAGTTATCTCTACGGGCAATGCAACGGTAAAGGTGGACTGCAACCCGCTTGATATGATTGCTGATCATCTCTACAGCTACAAGGATGCGCATCGCGCAGGGAATATTACGCTTATACTTGACGAGATCCAGACAATGAATTTGAATGTCGGAGCTCCGATTGATATACTTTTGAGCAAGGGCAGAAAGCTCAATATATCTGCTTTTCTGGCCTCTCAGAGATACTCAAACGGCAAGGATAAGCTGGGCAGAGTATTCGACTACTGCGACACGAAGTTCTTCTTTAGTCCGATGGAGTCGTGTATAGAGGCGGTTTCTGAGAAGACTCATATTCCGGTTGACAAGTTAAGATGCTTCAATCAGGGAGATTGCGCCTATATAGGACAGTCTTACAGCGAGTACTTCGGCAAGAATACCCCTGCAAGATCAGCGTTGATCGGCAGGACGTACCGTCCGCCATACGTTGGCAGTTATGATGAATAAGTCGGCTTAAAACTGACAATAATATTTTTGAAAGGAGGGAGCAGGCCTTGGAGGTAAACGTTAAGGACAAGGATAAGATCGTCGAGATATGGCTGACGAACAGCGATAAAGAGGACGATGAAGTCTTGGAGTTGGCGGATCCCTTGAGGACTGCAACGAGAATCTGATTTGCAGCAACGTTTAATACTTTAGACGGCGCGGCGTTCCGCGCCGCACATAAAATTTATCGCTTTGCTATTGATTTTTACACCGAGATGTGGTACAATATCAACAAGCAAAGCGATATTCATTTATTTGATATTGTAGGAGTGAGGTAATGAGCGTAAAATACAACATTGCAGGCTACTGCCGTATCTCAGTTGACGAGGAACTCGACCGCGACAACACCTCTATTGAGAACCAGAAGGCGATAATCCGTGATTTCGTTCAGCGAAAGTTCCCTGAGAGCACTCTCGATTTCTACGAGGATCGCGATCGTTCCGGCTACACCTTCGAGCAGCGCGAGGGCTATCAGGAGCTCCGCAAAAAAATGCTCCGTCTTGAGTACGACATACTCATCGTCAAGGATTTCTCTCGATTCAGCCGACGCAACAGCAAGGGACTTGTCGAGCTTGAGGACCTACGTGACGCTGGTATGCGTATCATATCAATAGGCGACAGTATCGACTACCCGACCTACGATGACTGGACGGCGATACAGTTCCGGTTTCTCATAAACGAGATGCCGGTAACGGATACCTCCAAGAAGGTGAAGTCGGTCATCAAGCGCCGTCAGGAAGAGGGCAAGTGGATATGCGCCGTGCCATACGGCTATATCATGCAAAACGCCAAGACGCAGAAGTTCGTTGTGGACGAGCCGGCGGCGGAGGTCGTGCGCGAGGTCTTCAACCTCTACGTTCAGGGCTGGGGCTACCAGAAGATAGCTCACCACCTGACTGGCAAGCACATTCCCACGCCGAACATGGCTGAGAAAATGCGCCGTGAGGCTAACGGAGAGGAGTGCCATATCAAGGCGAAAGAAACGTGGAGTGCCGTCACGATAAGCGAAATGCTGACTAACGATTTTTACATCGGGACACTCCGTCAGCGCAAATACAGGCGCAAAAAGATAAACGGCAATCAGGAGAAGCTACATGAGACCGAGCACCTTGTCTTTGAGAACAACCACGAGCCAATAGTAGATTACCGTATCTTCGCACAGGCTCAGGAGCAGCTTGAAAAGCGCAGTAAGTCCAACTACCGCGGCGTTAAGAAGTACGATAACGTTTACTCAGGCTGCCTGTACTGCGGGGACTGCGGCTCACCGATGTTCTCGATGAGCAGGTCGAATCTTCCGCCTGCGTACCGCTGTGGAACGTATCACAGGCAGGGCGTGAAGGGATGCACTTCGCATCACACTCGCGTTGATTTGCTTGACGGACTGCTGAAGGACTACATCAGAAAAGTGCGCGACAACTCCGAGGAAATGCTCGGTCGTTTGCAGGAGGCTATAGACAAGTCGAAATCCGAGACGAAGTCTAGCAAGTCCCTTATCGACACGCTTAACCAGCAGATAGAGGACGCGCGTCTCGAAATAAAAATGCTTACGCGCCAGCAGGCGCGTGAGGCGATGCTCCACCCGGAGCGTGAGGACATTCTCGACGAGATATACACAGAGCAGATAGACGAGCTGACCCTGCGTATAGAGGGGCTAAAGAACCAGTTGCAAATGGCTGCCGACAAGCACAACACGTATATTCAGGCGAGCCGTGTGGCTAAAACTGTGCTCGAAGTGTTCGACAACATCATCGGAAAGGAAAGCCTCGCTAAAAGCGACATAGACTTCATCGTTGATAAAATAGTGGTCTACACAGACCGTATTGAGATACGTCTGAAAGCCGACATCGACAGGCTTCTCCGATGCGGTATACCGACCGAAGCCGTACCAGTTCCGGCAGGAGAGAACGCAAATTTTGAGCAAGGCACGGAAATAACCGAAAACGAGGCGACCCGTTGGAGATATACACAAACAGTGAAGGCGAGGTCATATTCAAGAAATACTCAGCGATAAGCGAGATGAGTGAAAACGCGGTATACGTAGCGGATATAATGCATAAGATATGCGGATGTCCGGTGCTTATATTTGACAAGGACCACGTAGTGGCGACCTCAGGAGCGGCAAAGAAGGAGTTCGCCGAGAGACGAGTTACAGGACAGCTTGAAGAGCTCATGGAGAGCCGCGGACAGTATTTTTGTCCGGACGGCAGCTGCAACAACTTCTTTCCGGCTGAGGGGGTGAACCGGACAGCGATAGCGGCTGTACCGATAATAACAGCAGGAGATGTGACCGGAGCAGTAGCATTTCTCAGCAGTGATAAGTGCAGCGAGGTCACAGACCTGCAAAAGAGTCTGATAAACGCAGCAGCGCAGTTTCTCTCACGGCAGATAGAGGGATAGACGCTTGAAAAGTAAGTTGGTTCTGACTTTGTAAGTGTATCAAAACAAAAAAATATACAAGCCATAATATTTTTGAAAAATATTATGGCTTTTCTATTGACAAGATAAAAAAATTGACGTATAATAATAGTAGTACGTTATAGTACATAATAATTGTTCACTATAAGGAGGTAATTATGATCAAAGAGCTCAACAGGAATGATATTCCGCAATGTGTACAGGTTATAAGGGACAGTTTCATGACTGTTGCCGATGAATTTGGATTTACTGCCGATAACGCCCCTGGTTTTACTGCCTTTTCCACGACAGAGACTAAGCTTCTGCAATGGATGGAGGATCAGCATCGTCCGATGTTTGGCTATTATGATGAAAATGGCGAATTGATCGGATATTACAACCTTCTTGTCCAGTCAGACAGGGAATGTGAACTTGGCAGTCTATGTGTACTTCCGGATCACAGACATTGCGGAATCGGAAAAAAGCTGCTCAATGATTCGCTTGCAAGGGCAAAAGCCTATAAATGTGTTGCGATGAAGCTGAGCATAGTAGAAGAGAATTCAGTTCTGCGAAGATGGTATGAGAAGAATGGATTTGTCCACACCGGCACAAAGAAGTTCAGCTTCTTCCCGTTCACCTGCGGCTATCTTGAAATGCCGCTGTGCGAATGATACAGAACAACACGAAAACATGAAAAACAGTAAAAGTGCAGGATCATTTCCTGCACTTTTTTTGTCTGAAAAGTATTGACTATTTTGCGGATTTGCAGTATTATATAAGTGTACGTGTTTACGTAAAAGACATTAACGGAGGATATATGAAACCATTTGAACTCAAACCGCCGATCAAGGACTACATCTGGGGCGGTACAAGACTAAGGGAGGAATACGGCAAGGTAAGCGAGCTTGAAAGACTTGCTGAAAGCTGGGAACTCAGCTGCCATAAGGACGGTCAGAGCGTTATCGCTTCCGGTGAATTTGCCGGTATGACACTTGCTGAATTTGCGAAGGCTCATCCCGAGGTCCTCGGTGAGAACTGCCGCAGCTTTGAAAACTTTCCTGTACTCATAAAGCTCATAGATGCAAGAGATAACCTTTCTGTTCAGGTACATCCTGATGATGAATACGCTCTCCGCGTTGAGGGCGAATACGGTAAGACCGAAATGTGGTACATCGTTGACTGTGAAGAGGGCGCTCAGCTTATCTACGGATTCAAGAACAGAATATCGCGTGAGGACTTCCGCAGGGCTATCGAGGAGAATACTCTTCTTGACTGCGTGAACAGTGTTCCGGTAAAGAAGGGCGATGTGTTCTTCATACAGTCCGGTACTCTCCACGCTATCGGCAAGGGCATACTCATTGCCGAGATACAGCAGAACTCCAATACTACCTACCGCGTTTACGACTACGGCAGAGTAGGTGCAGACGGCAAACCGCGTCAGCTCCACGTTGACAAGGCTCTTGAGGTAACATCTATTGAACCGCCGGCAGCAGCTGTAAAGAACTTCGCAGCCGATACAAGCGTATCATCGCAGGAATATATAGCAGGCTGCCGCTACTTCTCAGTGGATAAGCTTGAATGCAGGGGAGAGGCAAAGGTCGAAGTACCTGAGAGAAGCTTCCTTCATCTGCTCGTCATCTCAGGAGAGGGAACAGCAGAATTTGCCGGTTCTTCAATATCACTCAGAAAAGGAACAAGCGTATTCGTTCCGGCAGGAAGTGAAGCGTTTAATATTAAAGGCAACAGCAGTATGATCGTTACGACCATACCGGATAACAAGGAGGATAAATCATTATGAAATATTATGTTGGTATAGACCTCGGCGGTACAAATATCGTTGCAGGCGTAGTTGATGAGAAATACAATATCATCGCAAAGGCAAGCACTAAGACAAACTGTCCGCGTCCTGAGAAGGAGATCGCAGAGGATATGGCTAAAATGGCTGTTGAGGCTGTAAAGAATGCCGATCTCACTCTCGATGACATCGAGTGGATCGGTATCGGAACTCCGGGGATCGCTAACAGCTCAACAGGTGTTATCGAGTATTCAAACAACCTCGGCTTCAAGGATACTCCTATGGTAAAGTACATAACCGAGTTCATCGGCAGAAAGGATACTCCTGTATTCATCGAGAACGATGCTAATGCAGCTGCTTACGGTGAATACGTTGCAGGTGCTGCAAAGGGTGCTAAGAACGCTGTCTGCATCACTCTCGGAACAGGCGTCGGCGGAGGCATCATCATCGACGGCAAGATCTATGCCGGTTCAAACTTTGCAGGTGCTGAGATCGGTCACACAGTTATCGAGGTGGACGGCGCACAGTGCTCATGCGGACGCAAGGGCTGCTTCGAGGCTTATTCATCAGCAACAGGTCTTATCCGTATGTCCAAGGAGGCTATGGAGCAGTTCCCGGAAAGCATCATGAACAAGATGGCTGCCGAAAAAGGCAAGGTTACTGCACGTACTTCATTCGACGCTATGAGAGCAGGCGACAAGGCTGCTAAGGATGTTGTTGACAAGTATATCAAGTACCTCGCAGCAGGTATCACAAATACTATCAATATCTTCCAGCCTGATGTACTTTGCATCGGCGGCGGTGTCTGCAACGAGGGCGATCCGCTTCTTCTCCCTGTAAAGGACCTCGTAAAGAAGGAAGTATACACAAGGAATTCACCGAAAAACTGCGAGATCGTAATTGCTAAGCTCGGCAACGATGCAGGTATCATAGGTGCTGCATTCCTCGGAAGAGCAAATCAGTGAACTGACACAACAACTAATTAAAAACCATTTTACTGGCTATATGCACAATTTCGCTATTTATATTTTGTGCATATAGCCAATTTTTGTTTTTCAATGCAACAAAACACCTCGTTTTCGACACTTAGTTTATGAATCGATTCGATGCAGTACCGTTCGGATCAAGCGGACTGCGAAAGGAGTGAATATTATGAATGATTTCTTTTCAGATGTAAAGCTTGCACAGAAAGGAAGCACAGAAGCTTTTGCGAGGCTTTATGAATCAGTATACAAGGATATGTATCATATCGCACTTTACAGCCTCAGGAACAGTCATGATGCAGCAGATACAGTAAGTGATACAGTTCTGGATGCTTTCTGCTCAATAAAAAAGCTTCGTGAACCTTCCTTGTTCCGAAGATGGATAATGAAGATACTTTCAGCGAAGATCAAACAGAAGCAGCATGAATACTACGCCGCAGCAGAGGAGATTGAAGATGCAAATATCATAGATACATTCGATTTTGAATCTGCTGAACTCAAAGAAGCACTCGATAAGCTTGACGGTGAATCAAGACTTCTGCTTTCGATGTCGGTACTCGGCGGATACACCAGCGACGAGATAGCAGGGATATGCAGCGTTAAGGCTGGCACAGTGCGCTCGAAGCTTTCAAGGATAAAAGAACGGCTCAGACTTGAGCTTACACCGGAAATATGATCGGAGGTAACATTATGAAAGATAAAGAGGTAAAGGAAATGCTCCAGAAAGACGGCATTCCAGAAAGACTTGAACCTGCAAACATAAAGGCTATGCTTGATGAAAAGGCAGTTATAAAAAAGAGAAGCAAGATCTCTGTTGTGTCCCGCTTTACTGCTATTGCAGCAGCTTGTGCGGTAGTCAGCGGAACAGCAGTTTACTTTGCGAACAAAGGAAATGATATAAATAAAAAATCACAGGAAGCTCATCTGATAACAGAAAACGGTACAGGTACTAATGTGAATAATATCGACCCGACCGATCCTGTGGAAGTCAAGAATATAAAGAAGCAGGGCGCTTATATGAGCGGCGCGTCTGATTACAGTCAGGTGTATAAGCTGTTCAGCGAATCCTATGAGAAGGCTAAGAAGAACGAGAGAGGATACGGTTATACAGGCGCTAAGAATGCTGAAATGGCAGATGCAGTTGCAGAATCTTCCAATGAAGATGAATTATACGTCCCCGGCGGTATGGGCGGCGGCGGAGACATTCCGCACTCCGAGACATTCGATCAGGAAGCTAATGTACGTGAAGCTGATATTGTAAAAACAGACGGAAAGAATATCTACTACGTGAACAATGCTTACAAGAAGAATTCCCGCGGCGAATATGAATACGCATATGGCTATGCACAGCTCCATATAACATCAGTCTCAGAAGGAAGCATAAAGCAGAACAAGCTCATCGACGTTACTGATGACATAATGAATAACCTTCCTATCAAGAGCGGTGCCAAGATAATCCCGACAGTTGAGAATATGTATCTCTATAACGATATGGCAATAATCATCGTTTCTGTTCAGGAGACTACTTCCGATGAATACGGCAACTACTACGGCGGATACTACAAGGGCAGGACCAAGACAGCTGTTCTTGCATACTCAACTGATGAATCGCATAAGCTGCTCAGCTGCTATTATCAGGCTGGAAGCTATAACGATGTCCGCATAGCTCCCGATGGATATATGTATCTTATTTCATACTACGATTCACAGAGCTACGATAAGATAAAGAACGAAGATAGTATAGAGAAGTATATCCCATATTACGGAACAACTCAGACTCCTGAGTATGTCGAGGCAGGCGACATTCTTCTTCCGGAAAAAGACCTCTCAGAGAGCTTTTACCTGAACTACATGGTAATAGGCAGCGTAGACCTCAACAATACAGGAAAACTCAAAGCAGTTGACACAAAGGCTCTCGCTTCCTACTCAGGAGACATCTACTGCGCACCTGATAATCTCTATACAGCAGTTTACGATTATCGTGAAGAACTGCCTGAGGAGCCTGAGTTCGGAACTGTCATCGAAACCACAGAGCAGACTAAGCTTACAAGATTTGCTATCAGTAAAGGCAATATCGAGCCGGCAGCTTCAACAGCTATCGAAGGCAGAGTAAACGACCAGTTCTCAATGAGCGAATACGATGGTTACTTCCGTGTTGCTGCTACAAGAACAAGTATCAAAATGGTGTATAAGAAGTGTGAGGACGAAATTTTATATGCCTATGATGGCAATGATTATATTGAACCGGAAACAGAAACTGATGAAGAGGAAGAGAGAGGATATTATTCCTACGACTGGAACAGCAGTGAGCAGGACAATATACTCTATGTCTTGGACATTGATATGAACAAGATCGGTGAGATCGACGGCTTTGGCAAGGACGAATCCGTGAAATCAGTGAACTTCAATAAGGATATGGCGTATGTTGTAACATACGAGCAGACTGATCCGCTCTTCGCAATAGACCTCAGCACTCCGGAAACACCTAAGATACTCGATGAATACAAGATGCTCGGTTACAGCAGCTATATGCAGAGATGGAGCGATGACCTTCTCTTCGGCTTCGGCCCTGATGCGAATGAAGAGGGCAGAGTAACAGGCGTTAAGATGGTAATGTTTGATAACTCTGATCCGAATGAACTCAAGCAGGTCGGCAATGTTACGATCAACAAAACCGGAGATAGCTCGTATGTTTCATCTGAAGGCGTTTATGACCGCAAGGCGCTTCTTGTAGATCCGGAAAAGAATCTGATCGCATTCCCGGTAACTAAAGAAGATTATGGCATAAGCGAAAATTACTATGATGGTTATCATGAGGATGCATACTGCTTCTATAAGTATGAAAACGGCAGATTTGTACACATCGGTGATATTTCAAATCCTGACTTCAATGGAAGCGATTATTATAAGAAATTCAAGAGAGTTGTTTATATCGGAAATTACGTCTATGTTATAGGCGACAGCGGTATCATAGCAGCTGATATTGATAATCTCAATATAACATCTGATGTAAAGTTCTGATGTCAGGCAACAATAAAGCCGGATTTTATGCAAAAGAGAACAGGGGCGCACAATGTGCGCCCCTACCGTTTTCTTGATATATCGTTATTTTTTGTAGGGGCGAACAGCGTTCGCCCGCTGATATTTGAATTAAAATCGGATTTATCGACAGACTGAGCCTCACATTTATGTGGGGCTTTTATGTTACATCCGCAAGACACTCCGCGATCTCAGCGGCGATGTCATCTATGGTACGCATTTTTCCGTCAGCGATACATTCAACGGTAGTCCAGCCGAGTTCAGAGGCACAGAAGTCCGCTGCGATGCGTGAGCGTTTGAGATATGCGAGGTCACTTTCGTGGATGTCCTTTTTTTCTGAGTGGTTGTTATAGCGCTTATCGAGGAGTTCCTGACTGACATCCGGATCAACTCTGAGGTAGATAACACTATCAGGAGCAGGTATGCCGAGAAGGTCATATTCATAGCTGAAAAGCCATTTCAGAAAGTCTTTCCATTTATCCTCAGGCAGCTTTGAGCACTGATGGATAGCGTTAGAGGTCGTATAGCGGTCAGCGATTATGATACCGCCGTTATTGTAGAACTCACCCCAGTCAGACTTGTAGCTTGCGAAGCGGTCGACAGCGAAGAAGCTTGAAGCTGCGTAGGGATTCACTGAATCCGGAGACTTTCCGAATTCTCCGGCGAGATACATTCTCAGCGGTGCAGAAGCATCACTGCTGTAATTTGGGAATGATACTTTTCTGACATCTCTGCCCTCAGCTTTCAGCATATCAAAGATCAGTGCAGACTGAGTAGCCTTGCCGCTACCATCGAGCCCTTCAACAACGATGAGCTTGCCTTTCATAATAAACCTCCCTGATAAAGCGGAAAAATATCCGCAGAATACTGATGATACAATGATAACACAAACCGCAGGAAATGTCAAACGCACTCCTTGACTTTTTTGCTGTAAAGTGATATAATATCACTGATATATTTTGTTTCAGGGAGATGAAGCTGTTGAAAAATACATTTGGTTCAAGTGTTTCGATAACTATTTTCGGTGAAAGCCACGGCGCTGCGATAGGCGCGGTTTTAGACGGTTTAGCAGCCGGAATACCGGTAGATGAGGAGTTCATCGCATCGCAGATGGATCTGAGAAAGGCTGTCGGAAAGATCTCAACAGCGCGTCATGAGGCTGATAAGGTAAAAATACTGAGCGGAGTTTTCAACGGCAGAACTACCGGAACTCCGATAACGTTCATGATCGAGAATCAGGATCAGCACAGCCGCGATTATGGCGAACTCGCTTACAAAGCACGTCCCGGTCATGCTGACTACACTGCACAGATGAAGTATCACGGCTTTCAGGACTTCCGCGGCGGCGGACATTTTTCCGGAAGAATAACTGCCGGTATCGTTGCGGCAGGCGCAGTTGCAATAAGTGCGCTGAAGAATAAGGGCATACATATCGGTACACATATACTGACCTGCGGAGGTATCAGTGACCGCGGTTTCGGCGATCTTCAAAGCGACATTGAAAAACTCAGCACCGCAGAGTTCGCAGTCCTTGATGACAGTGTAAGACAGACTATGACGGCGCGTATTGAAGCCGCTGCTGCCGAAGGCGACAGCGTAGGCGGCAGACTTGAAACTGCTGTTATCGGTTTCCCGGCAGGTGTAGGTGAGCCGTGGTTCGATACTCTTGAAAGTGTACTTTCGCATATGCTTTTCAGTATCCCGGCGGTAAAGGGAGTCGAGTTCGGAGACGGCTTTGAGCTTGCGGATATGGTCGGAAGCAAGGCTAATGACGCTTACAGAAGCACCGCCGATTCAGTTGAGACTGTCACCAATCATAACGGCGGTATACTTGGCGGCATTTCGAGCGGTATGCCTATCATCATCAGAACTGCCATAAAGCCGACGCCGTCCATTTATAAGGAGCAGCAGACTGTTGATATGCGCGACATGAGCAATACAGAGCTCGTTATCAAGGGCAGACATGATCCGGCAATAATCCACCGTGCAAGAGTAGTCGTTGACAGCGCAGCAGCACTCGTCCTATGCGACCAGCTTGCATTGCGTTACGGCACAGACTGGTTCATGCAATAAACCAAGTCCGTAAGCTAAGTGCTTTACCCGTGACTTATCGGGGCAACCCTTCCCAAAGACTTTTATTTCTCAATGACATAAAAAACCGGAGGTAATAATACGAATACCCATATAGAAGTATCAAGCCATAGTATTTCTGATGTACAGTCAGAGGTACTATGGCGTTTTTATTGACATTGCATTTATGCTGTGCTATAATGTTCACAAACAGAAAACGGAATTTTAAGGAGGTTTTTATAGTGAATGAATTATGCATGATAATAAAAGATATGGTAAAACCGAATTTTCTTAATATCAGAACGTCTATTCAGACCTATGACAGAGATGCGATATGCTGCGGTGCTCCGTGTTGGAGATGGGCATATCATGCACTGCATTCAGCTGATAAATGGTTTATAAATCCTTGTGTATATGATGAACCGCCTTTTCATGAAGAAGGACTTGATAATCCCGACAAGCCTGCTTCTGTTGTCTTGTCTGATGAACAGCTTCTTGATTATCTTGACAGTGTAGAGAAAAAAACATACGCATATCTTGATTCTCTCACAGATGAAATGCTATATGAATGTCCCGAAAACTGTGAACATACGAGAATGGAACTGGTACTGAGGCAATTCCGCCATATTTCGTTCCATACAGGAATGCTTAACGGACAGACTGCTGTATCAACAGGAAGATTTCCGATGTGGGTCTCTCAGTCTGATAAATATGTTGATGACGGTATTCTCTTCGGCAGATACCGAAAAGGACAAGTTACAAAATAAGATATGATAATGTAAACTCTGATTTTTAGCAGTCGTATAAAATGCAATGCCCCGAAGCGTTTGAAATGCTTCGGGGCAAAAGGAAGTGTCCCCCTGATCGGGTTCGTCCCGATAAGCTGCAAATAAAGCTGCTTTATGAGTATTACACACAAAGCGTACTTATTTATTTTCAGATCATGCTGTCTGCTTCAGGATTTTTCTTTTTTCAAAAGCAAGCTGAATACCACGCACACTGCAACTCCTGCAAATCCGAGGACTCCCATGAGCATTGCTGCTCCCGAACCTTTGCCGCTGCCAAATACAGTACAAAGAATGTCACTGTTGTCCTGACGCGCCATTAACGGCTCAAAGAAGCGGTCTATGACCGCGCCGCTGCAAAGGCTTCCTATCGGTATCGTGAAAAACTGCAATGTATTCCGGCAGGCATAAACTCTTCCCTGCATATCCGGAGGTATCGTGCTTCTGAAAACGACATCGAGATTAGCCCCCATGTAAGGTATGAATATCCAGCCGAGTACGACGCCAAAGCACCATATATACCGCGAACCGCTGAACGCAAGTATGAAGTTTTCGGTGCTCATCGAGAAGAACAATGACAGGCATATCGCTTTCACGCGGTTTTTCGGCGGCGATGTATACGAAGCGATCAGGCTGCCTGCAAGTGTTGCGATACCGATGCAGAAATTCACCGTGCCCAATACCACTTCGTTGTTACCGGTTTTGGATAGTATCAGCGGTGTCATAGCGGCAGTATTTGCTGATGCGATGAGGTTTATACCCGCCAAGAAGAATATCAGCTTCAGAATGAGCGGGTTTGCTTTCAGCCATGAAAGCCCCGATCTTACCGATTCGATAAGAGTTTCCTTTGGCTTATCTGCGGTCTCGGGTTCGGGTATGCGGATAAACAGCAGCAGTACCATGAACGCTATCGAAAAAGTAGTCAGATCGACCATAATTACCGCCGGTAAGCCTCCGAATGCAAACAGCATCGTTGCAAGTACGGGAGTGAGTATCGTATTCATAGACTGCGAGAGCGAACGCAGAGCGCCTGTTTTCTGGTAGTATTTATTAGGGATGAGCTGAGTTGCTGCGACTTCGCTCGCAGGCTGCTGGACTGTATTCATCAGTCCGTTCATAGCGTTGATAAGAAACAGATGCCACGGTTCAAGGCAGTCTGCACTGATGAGCAGAAAGGCTGCCACAGTTGTGAACGCAGCAAACAGGTCGCAGACCAGCATGGTACGTTTTTTGTTCCACTTATCGCTGAGTGCTCCTGCAAATATGCTCATAAGGACATAAGGCGCATACGAACATACTGTAAGCAGAGCTGCTTTCAGTGCTGAGCCTGTGCTCTGATACAGCCACAGTGCAAGTGCATAGCTCGTCATAGAACTTCCGAGTGCGGAAAGTGACTGTGTACTCCACAGCAGAAGATAGCTTTTGATCGGTTTTATTGAATTTTTCATTTGACTTTGCTCCTTTGGAATTATTGTATCATAAGATGCAAAGTCCGAGGGCATTACCTATACTCCATGCAGTTCCCTCAAACCTTGCACGGAGCATCATCACTGCAATTTCTCATAAAGTATCACCTCAGTTTCATTATAATATAAGGCAGCAGCCGGAACTTATCTCAGAAAAGACATTGACTGCTGTGTATTCATTTTTCTTTAAAGTGTGTCGATCAGTTTTAGCGAATAGCGCTGGATAATTAAAGCGTCATTCGCGGTGAGACCTGCATTTCCGTCAACGTCTCCGGCTATTTCGCCTTCCGCGGTTATGCGGTCTTCGCTTGTGCCGTCAACGCCTTCATAGTCTGCCTCCGAATAAGCATTCGCGGCGTTTTCCGGCGCACCGCTGTAAACCGCAGGCAGAGCACCTCCCACGATGCAAAGTGACAAAATTGCTGCTATGAATTTCTTCATAAAAGACACTCCTTTTTATTGATTTTTTCAATTCAATATCTGTTGGTATTATACACATATTACGTTCTGAGTCAACAGAAATACAGTCCCAAAGCCGTCGGATAAGCATCCCGAAATATCACTGGCTGCTCTTCAATAATCTGCCCACACTTCCGTGCCGCACTTTTCCTTGACCTGCTTCTTCAGATTTTCATGGTCATTTTCCTTGTAAGCTTTATCTGCTGATCTCATTCATTTTCCGTAAACGCTGATACAAAGCGGCATTACACAGCCGGTGCGGTTTGAGTTTTTGAGAGTGTAGTTCTTGACATCTTCCCATTTTTCACCGTCGCTGCTTACAAAGCAGGTGCCGGCTTTTGCGGAGCTTACGGTCTTCTGGTCGTAGGAATACTGGCTGTCCTGAACTATGAGGTAATCCTTTTGAGGGCTCTGCATAACTATCAGTACGGTGTAGGAGTCACCGGCATTTACGTGGAATGTATCCGAAGTCGGAACGAGGTGGAAGCCGGCAGTTTTCTGAACTCCGGATGCAAGAGGATCGCTGGTGTTCGCATCGCCGCTTGAAGATATGTAGACCTGATACTCGATACCATCGCATACTGTGAAGAACGAGACAGCAGTGATGTCCATATCCTGTTCGGCAGTGTACTTACACGCCTGATAGACTTTATCGTCGGGCTTGCCGTTGATAGCGGTGTTCGAGGCGTTGTTGTAGTAGTTATAGAAGCCGTAGTCCCAGCCGTATTTCCAGTATGACTGGACTTTGTCGCAGAGGCCGGAATCGGTTATATCTACCGCACACAGATCAGCGTAGGCAAACATTTTATCATCATACGAGAGCCAGTAGTAACCATCATCGCCCATGAAAGGTCCCCAGCTGTTTTTGATAAGCCATGCACCGTCGTGTGCGGGAGTTTTGATGAAGTTATCCTTTGAATAGTTATCGTCCCAGCCGACAATGAGTACAGCATGGTTCACGAACTGGTTCTTCTTCGAGAGATCCTTGTCAACATACCATGCGCCGGTGTAGTCATTGGTATATTCCATTTTACCGTCATCATAGTAGACGGAAGCGATAAGAGCATAGCCATCCTGAAGGTAATCTTTGGCTTTGTTTCTGATGTCGGCGGCATCATCGGAGCTGTCGCGGCAGAGGAGGTAAACATCGGAGAGCATATAAGGCGACTGTTTCTCGATGTTCTCATCAACATCGTATTCGTTGCCGTCCTCGGGATACGGAGCTAAGTTCTCAGGGACAATAGCGGTATCGAGATTGGACATTGCCGCAATATCGTTCATTCTGTTTGCATTGAAATACTGCTCCTTGAACGATTTATAGAAAGCCCATTCGGAGAGATCCTGATACTTATCCTGTGCGAGCAGACGGTTTTCAAATGCGCCTATCCATGTGAAAGCGAAGCATGAACCGATATTGCCCTGATATTCGACAGAATCAGGTATCAGACCGTTATCGACAAGGCTGTATTCGCTCGGATGATCGCCGTCGGCTATCGGGAGATCATTTTGTGAGGATTCTGTATTTTTTTCGGAAGTGACCTTGCTGGTGCCGGAGGTTTTCTTCTTGCTGCTCGAACTCATCCCTTTTTTGAATCCGACCGCAAACGGTACAACCAGAAATGACACCATTAATACAGCAGTTACAGCGATAATAACAGCGGTCAGGAAGCTGCTGCTTCTTTTATAGGTATTCGGAGTCGGGGAGTATGGCTGCGGAGAAGGGTAAATGTCCGTCTGAGGGTATCTTCTGTACCTTGCATCGAATTCGGCTTGCGGACAGCTGCACGTTTTTCCGGCAGCGACAATACTGCCGCAGTAAGGACAGATGTGTTCTTTTGGCGCAGAGTATGCTCCGGATCGCTTCTGAACAGCTTCCGGACAAGTACAGTTCTCACCTTCGGCGAGTTTTTTTCCGCAGTAACCGCAGAAAGGCATTGACATCCCTCTTTTCTTGAATCATGATAATTGATGTATTTTCAGCAAATACTGACCATACCCAGACGGCTATTAGTCACACCTTGATTATAATATTTTTGGTGAAAAAAGTCAATAGCATATAAAAGCGTGATGATATTGGTAAAATTAACCAAAAGTGGACGATACTATTCTACATTTTCACAGTATACAATATGTACCGCTTTTGTTGACTTATTCTGAACAATATGTTAGAATTCCAATGACATAGTGTGGACTGACGCTGAATTATAATTAAAGAGGAGCGCAGGCAAGAACGTAAGATTCGCAGACGTTCACGGCTGTCTCGACGGCATGAACGATATAGATCAGGATAAGCTCCACCCGACTGAAAACGGCTATGAGAAGATAGGTAAGTTCTGCGCTGGTATCATAGACAAGTATGTTGCGGATTCTGCATAGACACACTTTAATAGTAAAATGAGAGGCGTATGCAAGGCGGCATACGTCTCTTTTGTTATGTCATGCCGGTTTTGTATATCATTTTTAAAGAAATTTCAAAAAACTATTGACTAAAGATAATAAAATATGTATAATGTACTCATAAAACCATTAGTGCTTATTCGTATTTCATTACAGAACGGAGGAATTGATATGAAGTCAAAGCTGATCGCAATTTTAACAACAGGTATGATGCTTGCATCCGCAGCAACGCTGATGCCGGTACAGGCTGCCGGAAAGACTGTGACCGATCCTGTCATAGGAACACTTCCGGAATGGGTGCCGCAGGATTTCGCAGAAGCCATGCAGTTCTACAACTCTCACGGAAAGACCTATGTAGAGGATGACGTGATATGTCTGGTGAGACCGATGCTTCAGTGGAAGGAAAAAGATTATGATATTTCGCTTTCCGGAAGTATGACGATGCTCAATACGCCAGCCGGCAGTAAGCCTGAAATCTACGAGCTTGAAATACCCGAAAAGCCGGATCCGACCGATTTAGAAGCAGTTAAAGCTTATGAGGACTACTGCGATAAATTAGGTATCTACTCGCATGATTACAGCTTTTTTGAATCCTATGCAGGCTGTAAGACGCAGTATGCTTTTGAGGTTGAGCTGTACCGTGTTCTTGAAGGTGAGGATCTGATAGTTGCTTGGAGAGAAAAGGACGGCGATGAATACAAGACAACGGAGAAGTTTAGCTTTGAGAACAAGTCCGGCAGGACAGTCGAGACCGATCTTTACAGCTGGGTTCCGGACAGCTATCCTGAGTTCAATGAGTTTTTCAATAAATATGGCTCTGCCTCGGTTCATGATAATTATATCGCATACTGTGCAAATGTGAATGGCAGTACCGGCGCTTCGCTGAAAATGGAGCAAAGTGGTAAGGGAAAGATAAAACAGGTAATAGAATAAGACTGCGACAGCTTTGAACTGATACCGCGTGATGGTTCAGGTTCGCAATCTGTGATACTTTATCAGCCTACTGCGGACGGCTTGGCTGATGTCAAGTGGAAGGTCGGCAGGGAATGGTCGGATGAAGAGCCTTTTGAGCAGACCAACGGCATTTATGAGATAAAGGATGACTGCTCTGTAATTATCGACCATTCACCGTTCAGAAAGGGCAGCACGGTGATAACCTTCGTGGACGAAAAGACAGGAGAACTTATCGACATCCCCGATAATGATAATACCTATCTTCTGAAATCTACATCAGGTGAGCCCTCAACAAGCGAGATATTCTATGTGAAATCAAATCCTTGCACAATTGATTCGCTGAACGTATACGATACATCTTGCTGCTATACTTTCCATACAGATTCAAAGTCCGGCTGGTATGAGACTCCGGTATTTGAGATAACCTCACAGAAATCGGATGTAACCGAGATCACCTGCAAGCTTGGATGGAAGCCGAGCGGTGATGCAAACGGTGACGATTCGTTCGATGTTGCGGATATTGTACTGCTGCAAAAGTGGCTTTCCGGTACAGGAGAGGTAAAATTTGCCGATTGGAAAGCAGTTGATTTCTGCCGCGACAATAAACTCAATGCGTATGACCTCTGCCTTATGAAGCGCGAATACATCAAGAGAACCTTCAAAGACTGTGTTGAGCCGGAGAATGGTGCCATATTCGGAGCGCCTATGCAAATAATTGCTGACGATATGAAAATGTATCTCGGACCAGATGAAAGCTATCCGGTCGTTACTTCGCTCCCAAAAGGAGTGTACGTTAATGAATGCGGTTATCAGAACAATAATTATATGTGGGCTTATATCGAATACAAAGGACAGTTTGGCTGGATAAGAATGTACCAGAAAGATAATGAGACTCTGACTGTTCGTTATGAAGCAGCTGTCGATAAGCCTGTGATATATCTCTATCCGGAGCAGGAGACCGATGTTCATGTAGAGCTTGATCTGAAAGATGCGGATCTCTCCACAACATATCCGAAGTATCGTAATGGCTGGGATGTTACTGCATATCCGGACGGTTCTCTTCTCAACAAGGCTGACGGTACACATCACAAATACCTCTTCTGGGACGCTGTGAACTGCCGTACAAGATATGATCTCTCGAAGGGCTTCTGTGTTGCAGGAAGCGATACCGAGAGCTTCCTCAAAGAGAAACTCACATACATGGGACTTACCGAGGATGAAATGAACGAATTCATTGTATACTGGCTGCCAAGAATGGAGCATAATAAGTACAATCTCATTTCGTTCCAAGGCGATACGTATACGGATTCCGCAAAGCTTGACATCACACCGGCACCGGATAGTCTCCTCCGTGTTTTCATGACCTATGTTCCTCTTGAAGATGCAGTGAACATCGAACCTCAGCAGCTGAGTACCTTTGAAAGAAAGGGCTTTACAGTTGTTGAATGGGGTGGAAGCGAGCTTAAAAACTAAGCAGCAATTAGGATAGAATAACAAAGCCGGAAGTCTATAAGCGTGATACCCATACGGAAGTATTACGGGATTTATTGGGGGAAACCTTTCTGAGGAAAGGTTCTCCCCCAAGCCCCTTTCCAAAGACTTTATTCTGGTTTTTTTCGCTATGGTATAAGGTCATGCAAGAAACAAAAAACCGGAAGCTATTTAAGCTTCCGGTATTTTTTATACCATAGCGAAAAAAACTAAAGTAAGGCTATGAACAGCGTTTGAGTAGATACTTCTTCAAAATGG
>ONAI01000034.1 GCA_900315755.1 uncultured Ruminococcus sp. | reverse complement strand
TGAGGCGACCTTTGCACCGGCTTCAACTTCCTTGAGTATTGCCGGATCAATTATTACATTTTTGCATATTTCCAGAAGCATTTCCCTTGTTACTGCACCCGGACGCAGTATACGCGCTGTATCCTCATCGTCGAACGATATAACTGTCGATTCAACGCCGAATTCTGATTGTCCGCCGTCAACTACCGCCGATATTTTCCCGTTCATATCGCGCATAACGTGCTGGGCGGTAGTCGGACTTGGATAGCCGGAAGTATTTGCAGAAGGCGCAGCAATTGCCGTGCCTGAAAGTTCGATGATCCTGTGCATTACCGGATGAGAAGGTACTCGGATACCTACTGTTTCAAGTCCTCCGGAAGTTACATAAGGAATGATGCTGCGCTTGGGCATGACCATTGTTAGCGGTCCCGGACAGAACCTTTCCGCAAGCTTTCGGGCGAGTTCAGGGATATTCTCAGCGTATTTATCGGCATCTGAAAATGAAGCAAGATGCACTATCAGAGGATTGTCAGCCGGTGCATCTGAAAATGAAGCAAGATGCACTATCAGAGGATTGTCAGCCGGTCTGCCTTTAGCTTCAAAGACTGCTCTGACAGCTGATTCATTGGCAGCATCTGCGCCGAGACCGTATACAGTCTCGGTAGGGATCCCGACAACTTTTCCGCTTTTTATATACTCAGCTGCCTTTATAAGGTCAGCTTCGGTGTCATTCAATAATTCTGTAAACATAAAACTACGCTTCCTGATTTGCGAGCTTTGCAGCCTGATCGGCAGTTGCAAGAGCGTCAAATACTTCATCAAGATTTCCGTTAAGAACGTCCTCAAGCCTGTAAATTGTCAGACCTATTCTGTGGTCTGTCAGACGTCCCTGCGGATAGTTATAAGTCCTGATACGTTCGGAGCGGTCGCCGGTACCCACCTGCATTTTTCTCTCCGAAGCGATTTTTGCGTCTTGCTCCTCCTGCATAGCCTCGTAAATACGCGAGCGCAGAATTTTCATTGCTTTATCTTTGTTCTTGTGCTGGCTTCTTTCATCCTGACATTCAACGACAACATTTGTCGGAAGATAGGTTATCCTGACAGCGGATTCTGTTTTATTTATATGCTGTCCACCAGCGCCGCTTGCGCGGAAGTAGTCTATTTTTAGGTCAGTTGGATTTATCTCTAATTCGACCTCATCAGCCTCGACGAGAACGGCTACCGTAACGGTAGAAGTGTGTATGCGTCCCTGTGATTCGGTCTCCGGCACTCTCTGAACACGGTGAACTCCGCTTTCATATTTCAGCCTTGAGTAAGCACCGTCACCTTCGATCAAAAAGCTGATCTCCTTGAAGCCGCCGAGTTCAGTCGGGTTAGCATTGAGGACTTCCTGTTTCCAGCCTCGTGATTCCGCATACATTGTATACATTCTATAAAGCGAATTTGCAAACAGCGAAGCTTCTTCACCGCCTGCGCCGCCTCTTATCTCAATGATTACATTCTTATCATCGTTAGGGTCTTTCGGGAGAAGAAGGACTTTCAGTTCATCAGTGATACGCTCCGTAGCTTCACGCGTATCCTCATATTCGGTCTGAGCCATTTCTCTGAAGTCCTTGTCGAGACCACCGCCGTCCAGAAGTTCCTTAGCCTCTTCAAATGAAGCTTTCTCTTTTTTGTACTCACGATACTTTTCTATTATCGGAGTCATATTCTTATATTCCTTCATAAGCTGGGTGTAAAGCTTATTGTCGCTGACTATGTCCGGATCAGAAAGACGCTCACTGATCTCCTCATAGCGCTGTTCCATAACTGCTAATTTTTCAAACATTTACAATTCTCCATTCGATATTAGTTCTGTATGTTTGCTTAGCAGCTAACCCTCGTCAGCGTGTCTTACGGAACGAATACTCTTTTCTATCTTATTGCGGGGAACCATGAATTCTCTTGAACACTTTACACATCTCAGTCTGAAGTCCATACCGGCACGGATAACGTACATCTCGTTTGCGCCGCATGGATGATTCTTTTTCATTGTAAGAAGATCGCCCGGTCTTATGTCCAAAAAGTTCCACCTCACCTTAAATCAAAAATCGTACATTTCTCATTATACCTCAAAAAACATCGTAAATCAATATATTGGAAGTATATTTTTTTCTTTTTGTGTAAAAATAATAAAAACGCACATCAAAACATATTGAACTCGACTAAAATTATGAAAGGCTGATCACATGATATCGAGAGTTTCCGCTGAATTTGAATCACCTGAACTCGCTGAACTCGCGCTTAACAAGGTACGTGAGCGTATCAGCGAGATATATTCATCAGGTCTTATGTACAACAGGATCTCAGACCGCGCTTTAAGTCTGAGAAATGGCAGCATATACACAGTTATTCCGACTGCTGTCACCACTCATAACTATATTACCGCAGTTATTGAATCCCCCTCAACTGAGGATGTTATCCCAGAACCTTCAAGACGCCGGAATACAAAACTTTACGTTATTTGCAGCAGCGATAAGGCTTCCGAGGTAAGCGGTATATTTACTGCTTTAGGCGGTCTCGGAGTAAAAACGGAAATCTGAATACGTCAGGAATATATTCACTGCCTTTTGCATAAAATTGACTATCATAAGGCTTGCAGCCGGATATTAGTTTTATCGGAGGTAAAAAACATGAATTACGTACCAGAAGGTCTACTTGCAGGGAAAGAAATCAACCAGCACTATCTTTCGTCGATCGAAGGCATGACTGAGGCTATGGAAAAAGGTGTTATCCTTGAATCAAGAGCTGTAATGTGCAGCAGTTCTCATGATCTCATTGTTGAACTGCCGTGCGCTAAGGGCATTATTCCGCGCGAAGAAGGTGCGATAGGTATAGATACCGGCAAAACACGCGATATTGCTATTATTTCAAGGGTAAACAAAAATGTCTGTTTCAAGATAATTAACATTATTCTCGAAACAGACGGTTCAGTAACTGCTGTACTCTCACGCCGCGCTGCTCAGGCTGAATGTATGAAGAATTATGTAACAAAGCTTTGTCCGGGAGATGTCATTGAAGCAAGAGTTACTCATCTTGAACAATTCGGAAGCTTCGTGGATATTGGATGCGGTATCCCCTCTCTCATCCCGATAGATGCTATTTCTGTTTCGCGTATTTCTCATCCTTCTGATAGATTTATCAACGGACAGTATCTGAAAGCTGTTGTTAAATCAAACGATAACGGCAGAATATGCCTGACTCACAAGGAACTCCTTGGTACATGGGAGGAAAATGCAGAAAAGTTTTCTGCCGGCGAAACTGTTGCCGGAATAGTTCGCTCTGTTGAGGACTACGGTGTATTTGTCGAATTAACGCCGAATCTCGCAGGTCTTGCTGAGCCTAAAGAAAATATCAAAGCCGGACAGTGCGTAAGTGTTTACATAAAAGCTATTCTGCCAGACAAAATGAAGATCAAGCTTGTGATAGTTGACGTATGTGACGATATTCCGCTAAAATCCGAGCATGATTACTACATCAGCGATAATCATATCTCCTCGTGGAAATATTCTCCGGAAGCTTCATCAAGGTGCATTACAAGTGAATTTCAATAAAAAAAGAACGTCGGCATAATGCTGACGTTCTTCGTATAAAATCTGTCTTAGAATGCGATCTGCTCAGCGATCTTGTGAAGCTTGACATCATAAGGCTTCTGCATTGAGAGTGCCTCCTGAATATCGTAATCAACGAGTTCGCCTTTGTTTACGCCAACTACGCGGTTACCGATTCCCTGCTCGAGAAGTTCAACTGCATAGTAGCCCATTCTTGTAGCTTCTACTCTGTCTCTTACCGTCGGAGAGCCGCCTCTCTGTACATGTCCAAGAACAGTTGCTCTTGATTCGATATGTGTTTTCTCCTGAAGTGCAGTTGCGATCTCCTGAGAGTGACCGATGCCTTCTGCAACGATAACTACGAAATTCTGCTTGCCCTTGGATTTCTTTTCAAGCATTGTATTTGCGATAGCATCAAGGTCGTAGGGAACTTCCTTTGTGATGATGTCAGTTGCACCGCAGGCAATACCTGTGTTTACTGCGATATGACCAGCGCCTCTGCCCATTACTTCAACTACCGAGCATCTGTCATGAGACTGTGATGTATCACGGAGCTTATCTACCATTTCCATAGCTGTGTTCATTGCTGTGTCAAAGCCGATAGTATATTCAGTGCAGGCGATATCGTTGTCGATAGTACCCGGGATTCCTATACAAAGTACACCCTGTGCTGAAAGATCAGCAGCACCTCTGAATGAGCCGTCACCGCCGATAACAACAAGTCCCTCAATACCGAGTTCATCGCACTTTGCCTTTGCCTTTGCTACGCCCTCTGCTGTTCTGAATTCAGGACATCTTGCAGTATAAAGCACAGTGCCGCCTCTGTGGATGATGTCAGAAACACTTCTCTCGTCCATCGGGAAAATATCACCGGTGATGAGTCCCATATAGCCTCTGCGGATTCCGAAGACCTCCATTCCCTTGCTGATCGCAGTTCTTACTACTGCTCTGACTGCAGCATTCATTCCGGGAGCGTCTCCGCCGCTTGTTAAAACACCGATTTTCTTGATCATAAGTACTCTCCATTCTGCACATGGCATTATATTATTTAACTTACAGTTCACAGTCATTGGACACTGTAACATAATTCCATACAATTAATATTGTACTACTTTGTAAAAAAAATGTCAAGGGGGATTTCGCGTTTTTTTAATAATTTGAGTAAAAATATCTTTTTCAGACGATCAGTCCCACTTGTGATATGTCAAAGATCTGCATAAGTTCTGCGGCTGACTGCGGAGTCACCGAAAGTGTAAGCTGTTTTTTGGGCATTACTGTCTTTTTCAGATCTGTAAGATAGAAGCATACAGCTGTCGTTCCACTGTATTTTTCGCATATGCGGACAAGTTCCGGCGGTACTGAAGCATTTTTTGCTGTCGTTTTTATGCAAAGCTTCATATTGCCTGTTATTCTGCTGAAGGATGCTTCATCTGTAAGGCTTCCGCAGATCACGGATATTCTGTCATCCTTGACAGATATTTCTCCGCCTGCAAGTACGATATTGTCTTCATTGAGTATTGGCGCTGCTGCTGAATACATATCCGGAAACACTAATGCGTCTATTTCACCTGTATCATCGGCAAGCGTAAGAAAGCACATCTTCTCCCCTTTTCTTGTGATGTGCATTTTCTTTTCCTGAATTGTACACAGAAGCTTTACCTTGCTGCCGTCTCTAACTCCGGAAGCGCTGAGGATAGTGCTGATGCTTTGGGTATGCATCAGTGAGGATATATACCCGTATTCTTTCAGTGGACTTCCGCTTATATACATACCGGCAACTTCTTTTTCCATTGCCAATAAGACTTTGGTATCGTATTCAGGTTTGAACGGTATCCTGATATTCATCTGGGATGTGTCCTGTTCCTCGAGGAAATTCAGCTGACCTTCGATAATGCCGCGGTTACCGCTGCTTGTGAGCGTAAGCATATACTCATAATTCTCAAGCATCTGTCTGCGGTTGAGTCCAAGATCGTCCAGAGCACCAGCCTTGATCATGTTTTCAAGGGCTTTTTTATTGAGCACCCTGCCGTCTATCCGTTCGCAGAAGTCTTGCAGACCGGTGTATGGACCATTAAGCTTTCTTTCCGAAATTATCCTTTCAGCAAGTCCTGCGCCTACGTTTTTTATAGCAAGAAGTCCGAAATACATCTTATCATCAATGTATGTGAAGTTCTTCATGCTTCGGTTCACGTCCGGACGGCATATTTCGATACCCTCGCTGCGGCAGGTGTTGATATATTCGGAAAGCTTGCCTGTCATTCCCATTACGCTCGACATCAGGGCAGCCATATACAGACCTTTGTAGTGATATTTCAGATATGCGGTCTGATATGCAAGATAGGCATACGCGGCAGCGTGAGACTTATTGAAAGCATAGGATGCAAAGCTTATCATCTCATCAAATATTTCGTTCGCAAGCTGTTCGGATACATTCCTTTCCTTTGCTCCGTTTACAAAGCTTTCACGTTCTTTCAGCATTACATCATGCTTTTTCTTCGCCATTGCACGTCGCACTATATCTGCATGACCGTATGAATATCCGGCAAGCTTACGGCATATTTCCATTACCTGCTCCTGATAGACCATACATCCGTATGTTTCGCTGAGAACTTCTTTAAGTATCGGATGCTTATAATGCACCTTGTCCGGCGCTTTTTTATTCTCAATATACACCGGTATAGATTTCATAGGTCCGGGACGATACAGCGAAATAGCTACAATCAGATCTTCAAGACGCTCCGGACATATTTCTGTAAGCTTCTGTGTCATGCCCTCGCTTTCAAGCTGGAATACTCCTTCTGTACCGCCGCTTGAAAGCATCATGTATACGTCTTTATCATCGAGCGGGATGCTGCTTATCGAAAAATCCGGTTCTGTCTTGTGTATACTATTGACTGTATCACGTATCACGGTGAGATTGCGAAGTCCGAGAAAGTCCATTTTGAGCAGTCCGAGCGATTCGAGTATCGTCATGGTGTACTGCGTTACAACTGTGCCGTCATTTTTCTGAAGCGGTACAAGATCACTAAGCGGCACAGCCGATATTACGACTCCGGCAGCGTGTGTTGAGGCGTGACGGGGCATACCCTCGATCTGTCCGGCGATGTCAATTATCCTGCGGACTGTATTGTCGGAACGGTATAGCTGTCCGAGCTCGTCAGATGCTGAAACCGCTTCTTCAAGTGTCTGACGAAAATCTGTCTGCTTGGCTATCCTGTCACAAAGCTGATACGGAGCGCCAATAACTCTTCCAACATCGCGGACAGCCGCTCTTGCTTTGAGAGTATCGAATGCGATTATCTCTGATACTCTGTCAGCTCCATATCGCCTTACTACGTAATCCTTGACGCTCTGTCTGCCTTCAATGCAGAAGTCAATATCAAAATCCGGCATACTAACTCGCTCAGGATTCAGAAAGCGTTCAAAAAGCAGATTGAATTTCATCGGATCAATCCCTGTGATACCGATACAATATGCACACAGGCTTCCTGCACCTGAGCCTCTTCCGGGACCGACCGGTACATTGTTTTCACGCGCGTATCTGATGAAATCCCATACTATCAGGTAGTAATCAGTATAGCCCATTTTAGTTATGACCGAAAGCTCATACTCCATTCGCTGTATTACTTCCTGCGACGGTTCTTTACCATATCTTTCATACATTCCGCTGCGGCATAGTTCGCGGAAATACCGTTCGTTATCTGTTACCCCGTCTATACTGAACTTGGGCAGCTTTATATTGCCGAATTCAAACTCTACATCGCATCTTTCGGCAATTGCAGCAGTATTGGTAACTGCATCCTCGTGTCCTGCAAAAAGAGCAGCCATTTCATCTGCTGACCTGAAATAAAACTCGTTCGTAGAGAAACTCAGCGGATTTGGTTCATCGAGAGTTTTTCCGGTCTGGATGCAGATTAATACATTCTGCATTTCAGCATCAGCCTTATTGATATAGTGGCAATCGTTTGTAGCTGCAAGCGGTATACCCGTCTCTGCTGAAAGCCGGTAAAGCAGCGGAAGAATACGCAGTTCCTCTTTTATGCCGTGATTCTGTACCTCTATATAGTAGTTGTTCTCGCCAAATATCGAACGATATTCAAGTGCTGCTGACTTAGCTTCGTCATACTGACCGTTCAGCAGCTTTCGCGGCACTTCTCCTGCAAGACAAGCCGAAAGACATATAAGTCCGCTGTGATATTTTCGGAGCAGCTGCTTATCAACCCTCGGTTTATTGTAAAAGCCGTCTATGCTTGCAATGGAGACAAGCTTTACAAGATTCTTATAGCCTTCGTTATTCTCGCAAAGAAGTATCAGATGATACGGAGAGGCATCAAGTTTAGGCTCTTTATCAAGATGCCCTCTTGGTGCAACATAGACCTCGCAGCCTATGACCGGATTGAGGCCTTGTTTTTTTGCGGCAAGCCAGAATTCAACAGCTCCGCACATATTTCCGTGATCGGTTATGGCAACTGCTTTCTGACCGAGTTCGGCTGCACGTTTTACCAGTTCATTTATACGGCAGGCGCCGTCAAGAAGGCTGTACTCAGTATGCACATGAAGATTTACAAATCCGTCAGCTTTCATCAGGTTTACCTCCGGTACGCAGTGAATCCGCTATTTTGGCAAGCTTTTTGAACCTGTGATTCACTCCGGACCGACTGATAGGTTCAGTAAGGTTCTCGCCTATTTCCTGAAGGCTCATGTCTATATTGTCGAGGCGCAGTTCAGCAACTTCGCGAAGTTCATCAGAAAGACTGTCCAGTCCGGAAACACGTTCGATCAGCTTGATGTCCTCGATCTGCTTCATGGCGGCGTTTACTACCTTGTCGATATTAGCTGCATCACAATTAGCGATTCGATTGGCTTTGTTGCGGACATCCTTGTATATCTTCACATTCATGAGCTCAAGCGTACACTGCTGTGCACCGATAAAGGTAAGAGTATCTTCGATAGATTCGCTGTCCTTGATATAGACAATGTGCTGTCCCCTGCGGACTACCTTTCCTGCGTTGACACCAATATCTGCGAGGAGTATGCAGAGCTCCTCGGCGAGCATTTCCTCAGGCACTGAAAATTCAAGATGATATTCCTTTGCAGGATCATTTACGCTTCCACAGGCAAGAAATACTCCTGCTGTAAAAACTCCGAGACTATTTGTGGCAATAATCTCGGAATCTATGGTTCTTATATTTTCAATGAAATGATATGTATTATATACTGCTGAAAGAGTTTCGGGATCAGTTATCTCAAAGCTGAAAAATTCAGTACCTCCGCGCCGTACGCTGATCTGGCAGTCAATGCTGATCCTGAAAACACTTGAAAACAGATGTGAAAAAACTTCGGCAGCTGTACTGCTCTCTGTCTGGAAGCAGATGCGGTTTGAATCAAGCGAACGGCTGAACATCAGCATTCCGTAAAGACAGGCAAACTGCTTGTCCTTGTCGCTAATTGAGAGGCTTATCTCTTTTCTGACTTCATTTGAAAAAGATATTTTAACTCACCTCTTATCAGTTTTTGAATCCTTTGTTATATCACGGTGGTACTTCTGTACACGGTAATCATTCTCAACAAGATGCTTGGCAACAAGCTCGGCAAAGGTTATCGAGCGGTGCTTTCCACCCGTACAGCCGAACGCTATAACAAGCCGACTTTTTCCCTCGTGTATGTAAAGCGGAAGAAGATAGTCGATGAGGTCGATGATCTTGTCAAACAGCACCTTTGACTGCTCAAAACTCATAACATAATCCCTTACGCAGCTTTCACATCCGGTGTGTCCGCGCAGTTCATCAACGTAATAAGGATTCGGCAGACATCTTACGTCAAACACAAGATCGGATTCGGTAGAAACACCGTATTTGAATCCGAATGACATTATCTTTACCACAAGGGAATCGCTGTTCTTGCTGAGGAAGAGTTCCTTTATCTGTTCTTTTAGCTGTGAGGCTGAAAGCTCTGAAGTCTCAACATAATAGTCAGCGATCTCACGCAGCTGCGCCAGCTGTTCTCGTTCATAGTTGATCGCTTCGTGCATATTGCCGTTGAATTTTTCGTCAAGCGGATGCTTGCGGCGTGTTTCCTTGTAACGCTTGATAAGCACTTCGTCGCTTGCCTCAATGAACAGTACCTTGACATCTACGCCTTCCTCGGTCCTGAGGGACTGCCATGCAAGAATTATCTCTGCGAACATATCGCCTGTTCTTATATCTACTGCAACTGCTACCTTGTCTATCTGGTTGTCAGATTTATGACACAGATCAACAAATCGCGGTATAAGCTTCGGCGGGATATTGTCTATGCAATAGTAGCCGATGTCTTCAAGAACGTCCATAACGCTCGATTTGCCTGATCCTGACATTCCTGTCACTATCAGTAACTTCATAATTACCTCACCTTTCAATTGCCGGAACTTATCGGAGTATCACAGGTTCAAGTTCCAGAATATATCCGGTCTTTTCTTTTACTATTTTCTGTACCTTTTCACATAATTCAAGAACGTCCGAACAGGTCGCATAGCCCTTGTTTACTACAAACCCGCTATGCTTTTCACTAACCATAGCGCCGCCGCAGGTCAATCCCTTCAGTCCGCACTGATCTATCAGAAGAGACGCATAACTGCCGGCAGGACGTTTGAAAGTGCTTCCTGCGCTCGGGTAATCAAGCGGCTGCTTTGAGCTTCTCTTCGCCATACACTCATTCATCGAAGCCTTTATAGCATCGGAATCTCCTTCTTTAAGCTGCATGGTCACAGATGTAATGATTTTGTCTGTACCCGAGAATACGCTATGGCGGTAGGAAAGCTCCATATCCTCAGGCAGCATGGTATGAATACTGCAATCACTGTCGATATATTCGGCTGAAACGATTATGTCCTTGATCTCAGTACCGTATGCACCTGCATTCATGTAAAGTGCTCCGCCGACAGTACCGGGAATGCCGAACAGGTTTTCAAGTCCTGAAAGTCCAGCCTGCTGAGCGTGTACACAAGCAGAAGCAAGAAGTGCTCCTGCTTCACAATGTATTTTAGTGCCTTCAATGGTTATATTCGCAAAATCACTTCCGAAAAGGAGTATAACTCCATCGAAACCATCATCAGGAACGATAATATTGCTGCCTCTTCCAAGTATGCCGTATTTTACCGATCTTTCGCGGAAATACTTCATTAATTCAGCAGCGGCCTCAGCTGAATTGATGCTGATCAGAGCACGGCACGGACCGCCGAATCTGAATGTTATATATTCCCTGAGAGAACACTCAGGAGTTATCCGGCATCCAAGCTTATCACAGATACCGGTGAGTTCTTCGATATTGATCATATTCTCCCTCCAGTCAGAATGAATTATGTATCTCAGAATGCCTCGTAATCGCGCACTATCTCCTTTGAATCAGATTCCATGCCAAGTCGGTTAAGGAGTTCCTGAGCAGCATTATAGCCCATTTTCTTCTGTCTGTTGTTCATAGCTGCAACTTCAAGGATAACGGCAAGGTTACGTCCCGGCTTTACCGGAATAGTGAGTGAGGGTACCTTTACACCGAGAAGTGATACGAACTCAGTATCAACGCCCATTCTGTCGTAGACCTTCTCGGAATTCCACTGTTCGAGCTCAACTACGAGATCAAGCTTCTCGGTCATTTTTACAGCACCGATACCGAACAGACGGCGTGCATTGATGATACCGATACCGCGGAGTTCGAGGAAGTGACGGATATTATCAGGCGAGCTTCCGACAAGACTTATATTCGATACTTTTCTGATCTCAACAGCATCATCGGCAACAAGTCTGTGACCGCGCTTTACAAGCTCGATAGCTGTTTCACTTTTACCTACGCCGCTTTCACCGGTGATGAATACACCTTCGCCGTATATCTCAATAAGTACGCCGTGACGTGTTATACGCGGAGCAAGTGTGAGGTTGAGGAACGCTATAAGTCCCGACATGAAATTCGATGTGCTTTCCTTGCTTCTGAGGAGCGGTACTTCGTATTCCTTTGCAAGTTCGAGCATTTCGGCAAAATATGGCAATTCTCTTGTGATTATCAGTGCCGGGATACGCTGTGAGAAGAGAAGCTGGAGTCTCTCGCGGCGTGTTTTCTCGTCGATAGTTGAGAGGTAAGCAAACTCCATTTTTCCGATTATCTGTATGCGTTCCGGATTGAAATATTCATAGAATCCCATGAGCTGAAGACCGGGTCTGTTGACATCGTTCTCTTCTATCATGAGGTCTTTTGCGTCTTTGTGGATGTATATTACTTCAAGCTTGAATTCGTCGATCACTTTCTGGAGCGACACTTTGAAATTTTCGGACATCTTTAATTCTCCATTCTCCGATATATCGGACATTTTAGCCTATAATGAATGATTCATAGCCATAATCAGTAATGACCTCTTTTGCTTTGAGAAGTTCATCAACACCGACTGAAGTTCCGGTAAGTCTGATGACAGCTTTGTCGTAGTCTTTGAGTTTATCCTTGGTGAGTTCGAGAAATTTTGCAGTTTTGTCAGCTGCTGTGCCTGTGAATTCATATACAGTACTGTCGGTGTGTACACCTTTACTGATCTCATCAATGTTGATATTAACAACGAGCGATTTCACATTGAGGTAAAGAGGCTCATCAATGAGATCGGTATTTCCCTTGAGAATATCAGTTCCTGAGATCTCGACAGAAAGCGATGAACCGTAGTTGACTGCTCTGTCGTAGAAAAGATTCGCTGCCGACGTCAGCACCTGAAAGCGCTTCTTGTTTGCGAGTTCGTCCGGAAGATATTCAAGATCAACTTTTCTGAAATCCGGATAGCTTATATCTGAGCAGATTATCTTCTTGAATCCTGCTGAGGCGATCTCGGTAACGATGTCACCGATATAGTTGACAGAAGTCGATGAATAAGGAGTAAGCCACGGCCTACCGCCGGCTTCCTGAGTATTGTCGATCCACTGCTCGCCTGTCTTTACAAGGTAGCCTGTATTTTTATCAAGCTTAGGAAGAAGACTGTCATTGAATGCGCTTACAAGTCCGGCAGGCTTATAGCCTGCATCGTCGATAGCTGTAACGATGTCGCTCAGGACTAAGCTTCCCTGAACAGCATGGCAATCACTTGCAAGCTGAACTCCGCTCTTATAGTATATGTTTCCGCCGCTGACTTTGAGCGGAACTTCTACAAATTCTATACCGGTAACAGCAGGTATCCTGTCGAGAGCGGCATTGAGCGCGTCAATATTTTTCAGATCAGTAGCTTTAAGAGCATATGCTTTGTAAACTGCCGTTTCGGAATCTTCGCTGCCTGAACCGTTTCGTTCAGAAGGATCTGAAGTATCTGCGACATTTACCGTATCATCGCCCTTTTTCTTGGTATAGTTCACTATCGGTTCAGCTACACTGTATCCGATGAAGCCAAGACCGCCGATCAGCAGTACCGAGAGTGCAACGGAAAAAGCTTTTCCAAGAGGAGTTTTGCCGTAATAATTTTTTTCTTTAGTTTTATAGATTTTCCTTCCTTTAGTTTTTCGTCCCATTTTAGTGCTCCTGTATTATTTCTTTTGTACTATCACTTCAAAGAGTATACTGCCATCGAAATTATTCCTGTATATACCAGCATTGCAGGAAATCCGCGGAATGATGCCGGCACTTTCGATGAGTTGAGTTTTCTGTATGCAGCCGTAAGTATAAGAGCTGCTGTTATAAAGCCTAAACCGGCTTCAAAGCCGAATTTGAGGTATTCTGCAAAGTTCATGAGTGAACTGTCAGAACGTGCTTTATCGCTTATTGTGAAAAGAGTTCCCATAACAGCACAGTTGAATGCTGAAAGATGTATATATTTCCTTATAACCGCGAAATCAAGACGTTTTATGCTGTAAACTGCACCAAGCGAACCGATGTACATAACACCGACTGCCAGTGTGTAGAATAACAGTCTCAGATCCGAAAGTCTGCTCGGAAGTGCACTGTCTATAAGGTATGCCGCCATTGTTCCGACTGTTGTGAATACCATTATGCAGCAGGCTGTTCCAACAAGATTCCTGCGGCTTCCGGCAGCTATGAACATTGTACTTATGCCGAGAGCCTGACTAAGTATCAGATTTGCAGCAAGAAAAACGATCAGATCATTTACCAGATGCATCAGTTTCACCCCTTGCTGTATTTTTGCTTCGGCTCACCATTGAACGTATCTTGCGGTAAACTCCGCACATAAGTCCGAGGAAAATAAAGCCGCCGAAAGGCTCGCCGAGACCGCTTATAAGTGTATCGGCATCCGCCATTTTGCTGTTTATAGTACCGTAAGCGAAGAGCTCGCGGATAAAGGCTGTAATAAGCATGACCGCATCAAAACCAATGATATAGAACAGCAGAGATAAAGTCATTTTTACACGCGGCATACGGAAAAACCTGACCTCACTCTGAAATACGATAAACGAATTTACAGCAAGCAGCGGAAAATAGATCCCGATCCTGTCTACTGAATCCGGAAAAAATGTATCCGCAGCAGTTCTTACCGGCAGATATACAAGCGATGAGATCACAGCGTATATCATTATTTTGACGGCATATGGCAGCTTTCGCGGTACAAATGACGAGATTATCACCGACAGAAAAGTTATTGTTGAGAAGGCGTATATGAGTACAAGTGCATTGCGTATATGGTCTCCGCATACTATCACTGGTGAAATGACCATAAGTCCGGAAAGGACTGCATTATCACCGAGTATTCCTGCGAATACAGATCTTTTGTTTTCATTCATATGTCGCGCCTCCCTTCTGCTCTTTCACAGCAAGAAGTTCCGCAGCTTCATTTTTTTCCTGATCTATCGCTTTATCAATACGCTTTTCAAGATTTTTTAATCCGAGAGCTACTGGCGTGAACAGCACAGATACCATGATTATTGCATTTTCCTTAGCAGTTGTGAGAACTATTACATAGGCAAAGGCTGCGATGAAAAATCCGTAGAAAAACGCGTAGAAATCTCTGTGCGGTGCTATACGCTTATCTGCAATGATATATACAGAAGCAAACAGCACCATATTTGATACTATCGAATATCCGACTGAATCTATACGCGATTCACCTACCGGCGAAATCAACGCAAGTGCAGCTGTTCCGCTTACAGAGCCAAGAAATGCTCCGGCGGAAATATCTCCGCGGAATATAAGCATTACAGCTGAGATAACGAGCAGAAGTACACTGAGCGAACCGGCAGGACCGCTGAAATTGCCCATAAGTATCTCAAAATCTGTAAGCTCCATTTTTCCCGTGATGTTAAATGTATGTGAAGCTGAATATACAAGCTCATCCGGCTTTTCTGTAAGTCCTAAATGATCATGGGGCTCGGGATACATAAGAAGTTCCTTGCTCCACGAAGTCAGTATGAATATATAAGCCGCCGCAGCCGGTGAAAATATCATGTTGCGCCTGCCGCCGAATATATTCTTGGCTGCCACAACTGCAAAAATGCAGGCAAATACTGCGAGCTTGTAGTTCATAGCTGCTGAGAACATCAGTGATATTATCAGTGCATCAGATGTACAGGTCAGATCATCGGCAGTAAATCTGCGTCCCATTGCTCTCTGCGAGATCACTTCGGCTATAAGAGAAACTCCTACGCACAGGCATCCGAGTGCAGCTGCTCTAACACCGTAATAGAAATACGCCATTAATTCAAGAGCAGAAAGCGTGATCATTATATCGAGCCATATAAGGCGCTCTTTTTTCGCCTTTTTCAGCATATCTTACCTTTCCTTAGTCCGGCAGCAGCTGACGCCATGTCTGCGGCTCTGAACAGATAACTTCCGGAAACAAGGACGTTTGCCCCTGCTTCCTTTACTATCTCTGAGGTAGCATCATTGATACCGCCGTCTACTTCTACCATTATATCAAGACCGAGTTCATCAGCCTTATTCCTTATTTTTCTAACTTTTTCGGTAGTTTCGGGAATGAAACTCTGACCTCCGAAACCGGGTTCGACAGTCATTACGAGTACCATATCAAGCTTATCAAGATACTCATATACAGCTTCTGCCGGTGTTGCAGGCTTTATTGCAAGAGCAGCATTTGCGCCGCATGACCTGATAGCCTTTATAGTTTCAGCCGTATCGCTCTCGCTCTCAATGTGGAACGAAATATAGTCCGCGCCGGCTTTTGCAAATCTTTCGGCATATTTCAGCGGATCTGTTATCATGAGGTGTACATCGAGCGTCATATCAGTGGACTTCCTCACCATTTCAAGAACAGGGAGTCCGAATGTGATATTATTTACGAATACGCCGTCCATAACGTCGAAATGCAGCATTTCGATACCGCTGCTTTCAAGCTTTCGTATCTCGTCCTGAAGATTCAGCATATCCGCGCTGAGCACTGACGCTGATACATAATTTTTCACTTTATCACTTCTTCCGGTTGTTGTAACAGCCGATACTGTTATTACTTTCTGTGAGATTTCACACACTTTAATTATATAATATTTATTGCAGAACGTCAATATACTTCTATTGTTTTTTTATTTTATTTATTCTTGAAGACTGCTTTATGTAATTCTTTTCACAATAATATTGTTCAAGCTCTGCCGCATACTATGCACTATAACTGTAAGGGAGGGATAATATGTTTTTTGAACTTATCCGCAATCTTTTCTTTTTTGCACTTCATGTTGAATGTAACGCTGCATTTCCGAAGCCGCTTTCCAAAAAAGATGAGGAAGAATGCTTCAAACAGATGTACAATGGTGATAAAGCAGCAAAAAATCGTCTTATTGAACACAACCTCAGACTTGTTGCCCATATCGTGAAAAAATACACATCCTCGCAGTCAGATCAGGATGAACTCATCTCGATAGGCACGATAGGTCTTATCAAAGCTGTCAGCACTTTCGATTACACTAAAGGTGCAAGATTTGCCACTTATGCAAGCAGGTGTATAGATAACGAGATACTCATGACGTTCAGAGCCGCTAAGAAGTCCGCAGGAGATGTCTACATAAGCGAACCTGTCGAGACTGATAAAGACGGAAATTCACTTACTCTCATGGATCTGATAGATGATGGAATCGATATTCACGAACAAGTCGATACGCTGATAAAATCACGCCAGCTTTACCGCTTTCTCGGTAAATGCCTTGATAAACGTGAATTCGATGTGATAATTTACCGCTATGGTCTTTACGGCAAAAAGCCTCACACTCAGAGCCAGACCGCAGAACATATGAATATTTCGCGTTCTTATGTATCACGCATCGAGAAAAAGGCTATTGAAAAGCTAAGAAGAATGTATGATACTACTCCCCTGTAACATCGGAAAACAGCGCTTTTTCTTCGCGTGGCTTGCTATTTATGCGGTTTTATGTTATAATCAACTTGTATTGACTAAAGGAGGATCATATATGAATATTCTCGTAACAGGCGGTACTGTCTTTGCAAGCAGATTTACAGCAGAATACTTTGTCGATCGCGGTCATAAAGTATATGTCCTGAACCGCGGAAGCAAACCTCAGTCAGAAGGCGTTATACACCTCAAAGGAGATCGTCACAATGCCGCTTCTCTGCTAAAAGACATTGTTTTTGATGCCGTTCTTGACATAACTGCTTACAACGAACATGATGTGCGCTGTCTGCTTGACAGCTTGGGAAAATTCGGAACTTATATCCTTATCAGTTCGAGTGCTGTCTATCCGGAAAACCTTCCGCAGCCTTTCCGCGAGGACGCTAAATGCGGCAGGAATACTATCTGGGGGGCTTACGGTCTTAATAAGATAGCCGCAGAACATGAACTCTTCGGAAGAGTTCGCGATGCTTATGTAATACGTCCGCCATATCTTTATGGTCCTATGAATAACCTTTACCGTGAAGCCTTTGTGTTTGAGTGTGCTCTCGCAAACAGACCGTTCTACGTGCCCAAAGACGCATCAATGAAGCTTCAGTTTTTACATATCGCTGATATGTGCAGACTTATGGAGAGAATCATCGAATCCAGACCTGAATACCGCATATTCAATGTTGGTGAGCCCGTATCAGTGAATGTACTTGAATGGGTGAACAAATGCTATGCGGCTGCCGGCAAAACTCCTGAGATCCGCAGTATTAATGCAGATATTCCCCAGCGGTCTTACTTCCCGTTCTACGACTATGAGTACGAACTTGATGTCACACGTATGATGTCGGTACTTCCTGATCTGAAACCGCTCAGCATCGGTCTCAAGGAGTCGTTCGACTGGTGGTGCGAAAATCGTGAACTTGTCATCCGTAAGCCGCTTATAAGCTTTATAGACAATAATTTTGACCGCTTATGATCTACACACCACTGACTGTAAGAGCAATGAATATCGCCTATTCTGCTCATCATGGACAATACGATAAAGGCGGTGTCCCCTACATATTTCATCCGATACACGTTGCTGAAAGCATGACAACTGAATACGCCGTATGCGCGGCGCTTCTGCACGATGTTGTCGAGGACACCGATATTTCACTCGCTGATCTTGAAATAGTATTTCCGCCTGAGGTCACAAAAGCTGTAAGCCTTTTAACTCACAGACCGGATCAGAATTACGCCGACTATCTGCGAGCTATCAGAAATGATTCTATCGCACTGGAAGTCAAACTTGCTGATATAGCTCATAATTCCGACCTCACAAGGCTTGACGCAGCTCCCGAGCTCCACGACAGATTATCGAAAAAGTACGCTGAGGCTATCAGGATACTCAACTCTCATGAATAAAAATTACCAGAAGTTTGCTGCGCTGTTTGTTATATTTGCACGGTGACATTTTCCGAAAAATATGATATAATGTTTTTTACAGTATTTTTTGGAGGTATCTTTTGTGGAGTATAAAACCAACAGCGGAATATGGGGTACAATGTTCGGCGTTCCATGCGTTGTCGCTGATAATTTTCTGAAACTTGCTTCTGCCGATCAGCTTAAGGTATTGCTGTACCTTCTGAGATATTCAGGCAAAAATTGTTCTGATGAGGAGATCTCTCTCAATACCGGTGTTTCCCCTCAGCAGGCTGCCGATGCTATGCTCTTCTGGCAGCAGGTAAACGTACTCACTCCACAGAATACTGCCCGTGAAGAAGTACCGGTCGCTTCTATGTCTGTCATCGAAGAGCCGGTCAATAAACCGGTCGCTCGCAATGTGCAGGATCAGGCTGCAAATAAGCTTCCGGAACGCCAGCGCCAGAACCTGACACCTTCCGAGATCTCGCGTACTATCAGCGGATCAAACGACATTGCCGAATTGTTCAAGGTCGCAGAAACCGCACTTGGCAAACTCAGCTACACTCAGCAGAATTCACTTATCTGGATGCACAATTATCTTGGTCTCAAACGAGAAGTCATCGTCACACTGATATACTACTGCATCAGCATTGAAAAGACCAATTGCGGCTATATCGAAAAGATCGCCTACTCATGGGCTGAAAATGACATCAATACACTGACTGCTGCTCAGGAAGAGGTCGATAAGCTGACCGCTTCTCACGATTATACCGGCAAAATAATGAAGCTGTTTGAAATGAACCGTAAGCCAACTTCAAAACAGACTGTATTTCTCACGCAGTGGAGAAAAGCCGGTTACAGCGACGAGCTTCTCAGGCTTGCTTACGAGAGAACTATCGAATCAATAGACAAGCTTTCATTTGAATACATAAACGGAATCCTCCAGAATTGGCAGGAACAAGGTCTTACTACCAAAGCTGCTGTCGCTGAAAGTGAGAACTCATTCAGACAGCAGAAGAACGCTTCTGATAGTCAATCAGGAGTTTCATCGGATATTGATAAGTACAATTTCATTATTAATAAGTTTTAAGAGGTCGAAAATATGAACAGCGAGATCTTTGAAAAAGCTCAGAGTATCATTGACAGCCGCCGTCAGAAAGCTGTCCAGCAGAACGAAGAGCGCATACGTGAGATCAACGACAAAATACCGCAGATCCGTGAGATAAACAATGAACTTTTCAATACCGGAAAGCAGCTTATAAGTCTTATAGGAAGCCATGATCCCAATGTTACGGCGCGTGTCGAACAGATGAAAAGATACAATCTTCAGGCGCAGAAAATGTCGCGTGACATACTTGTGAAGTACGGTCTTCCTGCCGACTATCTCGATCTTCACTATCACTGTGAAAAATGTTCGGATACGGGATACCGTAACGGCGAAATATGTGAATGTATGCGTCAGATATGCGGTAAACTTGCAGCAGATGAGTTCAACAAGAATTCGCAGGTACGGCTTTCAACGTTCGATACTTTCAGTCTTGGCTATTATTCCGGCGAAGACCGTATCACAATGCAGAAGATATTTGAGTTTGCAAAAAAATATGCCGATGATTTCCCGAACGACAAAAGAAGCATTTTTATGAGCGGCAGAACCGGTCTCGGAAAAACTCACCTTTCGCTCGCTATCGCTGAAAGGGTTCTTAGTAAAGGATTTGCGGTCGTTTATGATTCTGCCATAAACATTCTCAGAAAAATCGAAAAAGAGCATTTCAGCAGGAATTCCTCTGCGGAAACAATTGATACTGTTCTGAATGCCGAACTCCTGATACTTGATGATCTTGGTACTGAATACGAAACACCGTTCTACAAGTCGACGATATACAATATAATCAACTCGCGACTGAACAGCGGCAAGCAGACAATAATCAGCACTAACCTCAATTTTGAAGGCATAAGCAAAAGATATGATGAACGTATCGTTTCACGTATCGTTTCTTCCAGTGTTTACTGCGATTTCAAAGGCGAAGACATTCGTCTTCAAAAAAGAAAAGATTAAATAAACATCCCCCGGCAGAGCCGGGGGTTTTTCCGTAAACGCCCCATA
>ONAI01000107.1 GCA_900315755.1 uncultured Ruminococcus sp. | reverse complement strand
AGAAGCCATAAAGACGCACTTTGACGGTATGCATCTTGATACTTCTTGTGTACAGGACATCTTCTCAGAGTTCGGATATGACCGCACAATGTGGGTACTTGCGGCAACCGTTAAGAATAAGAACTTCGACGGCAGATTCTCAAACATCAACAAGGGCTGGGCTCGCACAATTATCCCGTCTCACCTTGATAAATACGAGTTTGACGAGTATGCGGTACAATCACATCCTGCGGTACTTAACGGCTTTATCGACAGTGTAAGAGCTGAATATGAGGCTCTGGGACTTCTGTCTTCTGAGGAATGCCTCAAGGACAGCTACAAAGAGGATTACGCAAATAAACTGCTCATCCTCCGCCCTGAGATACTCAATGACCAGTCCAGAAAGCCTGCTTTTCAGTATTTTTACGCAGAAAACGGCTTTGGCTGTGATCCCAACAGTATCGGCAGAAAGGTATTCGGAACCTTCATTGCCGACGGAGAGAAGTCTCACTTTTCCAGAGGTGACTTTATTGGTGTTGCAGACAAGGAAAAGCTTCCTGAATGGGCATCAAAGCGCCTTGAAGCAATATCCGCTCCTAAAATGAAGATCCGTATCTATCAAATAAGCTCGGAAAGGGATCATGATAACGCTGCGTTCAGGAATTATGAGAGTATTCAGCAGCGTGGCGGTGTTGATTCCAAGATATATCAGCAGGTATACGGCGGCATTGCTTATGCCAATAACCTTGAAGAACTCTTCATGCAGTGCAATACAGGCAATTCTCCGCTTGGCTTTTACGGACATTCAATGTCCGTCAGTGACGTAGTGGAGATATGCGAAGGCAAGAACAGCGGATTCTACTTTGTGGACAGCATAGGCTTTAAGAGGCTTGATGACTTCGATGTATCTCAGACTGATCATGAAGATCTCATGAAGGTGGTCATTCTGGAAAATGACAGAGAGCCATACAAGGCTGAGATACGCAAGGATATTCATGCGATGCAGAGCATAGTCGGTGGTCTTATCGAGCCTGTATACTTCGAGGAAAACGGCGATGCACTTTGTTTCTGCAATGAAGAATTCCTGCTCAACGACTCTGCCCCAAACAGAGTCATAGGCAATACCCTTATTCACGGTACTTGCTTTATCTGCGGCGACGGTTATAACGACGAGGGAGAGCGTGACTCCTGCACTCTGACCGACGAGCAGGTAGATAAGTATATACAGATGTTTCCACAGTCGGTGGTAGAGATATCGCCCGAGGAAGACATCGGAATGACAATGATAAGCTTTTAATGCTGAAAGGAGAAGAATTATGAAAGTAAACGCAAAGATCACTAAGATCATCGACAAGCCTGATTCATCTATCAAGGCATTCGCCAGCGTAACGCTGGACGGTTACTTTGCTGTACACGGCGTTAAGGTGTGCGAAGGCGAAAAGGGACTCTTCGTCTCTATGCCTTCTACATCTTACACCAACAGCAGCGGCGAGACAAAGTATCGTGATACTTTTCACCCCATTACCAAGGGATCTCGTGAGGCTCTGACTCAGGCAGTGCTGGATAAGTACGACGAGGCACTTTCTCAGACTCAGGACGAAGGTATCGAGATACAGGACTTGCCCGAGGATGAGGAAGATGAACTCGAAGAACCGGAGCCTGAACCCGAAATGTCTATGTGAACATTGTCGGAAATCGGGCGGTGCGTATAGGTGAAAAAGTAGAAAAATCAACTTAGGTATGGATTTTTGAAAAGCGGTGTGGTATAGTGAAAGCTGAAAGAAGGTGGAAACTGTGAAAAAAATCATCTCTATCATGCTCATATCCGCTATACTCACAGGCTGTGGTCACATTTCAGAAGATAAGCCGTATGTCGCAGAGGGAACCACGACGGTTAGTCAGAATACGGAAACAACAGCCTCAGATGCAACTGAAGCGGTCACTTCAGATGTTGCGGTTACGAATGAGGTCACAACGGTTAATAGCTCACAGTCGGTAACCGATATAACGACAACAGCAGCCGGTAATACAAATGGTGAGCCAAAGAAGGAAAATAAGAAGACTCAGAACTCACAGGACAACAAAGCTTCGGAGGTACAGAAGAACGAGAATAAGACTACAACTCCTGTTCTGACAACGCCTCAAAGAGCGGAAACACCTGCGATAACTGAGAATAAAGCTACACAGGCTGTACGCACAACAACTCCGGTTGTCACTACTGCTCCACCGGCAGTAACTCAGCCGCCAAGACAGACAGAACCACCCAGGCAGACCGAACCGCCTGTACCCAAACAGCAGGTCCTTGACTACGATAGGCTTAATGACCAGATGCAGACCTTCATTGACGGCTATGATATAGATTATGACTGGCTGTATGAAAAAGGAAAGAATCTGAGCCATGACGCTACTGATTACGGCAAGGCTGTAGCCATATGTAATGAAGCCGAGAGCTTAGGCGGCGTGAACTGCATAAACTATGCAATAAACGCATACTTCATGGCACAAGGTGCAGGACTGGAATGCTATATAGCCAGATCATCAGACCATGATTGGTACGGCCATGTAGCAACAGTAGTCAAGCTGGATGGCAAGTGGTATTTCATGGAACCTATGGATAATATAGTAGGCTCGCCATACAGCTATGCAGGTGGTGGAGTGGACTATCCAAATGGACTGGATATAGTGACAGACATCTATGACAACAAAAAGGACGTAACAGTCGAAAGTGACTGGTACAAGTAAGAAGCATGAACGGAGCCGAGAGATCGGCTCCTATTTTTTTGAAAGGAAAATGAATATATGACGAAGAATAATACAAGAAACCATAAGGGTTTCATGAAGAAGCTGAGCGCAGGGCTTATGGCAAGTCTCTGCGCTCTTTCTGTTATCGGAAGCTCGGTAACAAATATCGGCATTACTGCAAGTGCAGCTATGACAACTGAGAATACAGCTTTCCCCTCTGCTGATGCGGTCATCGCTCAGGCAGCAACACTCCTCGGCTCTCCCTATGGCTGGGGATTCAAGGGATATACGGGTGTATATTATCAGGACAGCTATTCTCCGCTCTCCCTTGACTATGTCAGACAGCAGGGCGTTGACTGCTCAGGTCTTCTGTACTATACACTGACACATCTGGGCTACAGCACAAGCGGATTTTCATGGAACAATCCTGTTCCTGTGGATACTCCGCACTGGCTGTCAGTGAATGATAACTGCACGATCA
>ONAI01000030.1:36306-42125 GCA_900315755.1 uncultured Ruminococcus sp. | reverse complement strand
GAACAGAGTAGTTGAACAGTCTATCGGCAGACTGTAATCCTTAACTATGAATTCATCTTTTTTTGAGCTCAGCTTCCAGTGTATACGATTAAGCTTATCGCCTGCGGAATACTGTCTCAGGTCAAAAACCTCGGAAGGATCATCGCCGGGTTTTACATCAGAAAATCTTATACTGTCATCCGAAACGCTTTCTGTTTCTGAAACGCTTCCGCCGATCTCATGTATCTCAGGTAGTACATACATTTCAGCTGCAAGATCTTTTGATATCTTGAAGCTGAATATCCTCAGCGGATCAAAAATGCAGACGTAAGCAGTTTTGATGATAAGAGCACCGCAGTATTTGGAACTTAACTGAAGTTTTGATGATAAGAGCACCGCAGTATTTGGAACTTAACTGAAAAGTCATACGCTGTGAATTTCTTGCCTGTATCGGCATATAAATATCAAACGTAGAAATAGAATTATTGAAGATGTTGTAGTATTCGATACGTGCCTCGGCTTTTCCGATAGGGAAGAAGCTGTTATTGGTAATGCAGAGCTGTACCGGAATAGAAGTATTCTTTGCGGCAACAGCTTCTTTGAGGACGAACTGTGCATTGATCTGCTTTTTTGCGATAAAAGTTGTAACAAACATAATAATCGGCAGTGCGATCATGACAATAAGCAAAACAAGCGCAAAATCCCAGACGTACATAACATAGAATGCTGCACATATCAGGATGAGTATTACGAAGAGAATCTTGGTAAGCAGCATCCGGAATCACCCCTGAGGCGCAGAAATTCCCGGAACAGGAACTGTTCTGAGTATCTCCATGATAACTTCGGAAGCCGATACGTCAGAAAGCTTAGCTTTAGAATTAAGGATTATACGATGCTCAAATACATCACCGCAAATGTATGAAATATCGTCCGGAATGACGTAATCGCGTCCCATAGCAACAGCGATGCCTTTAGCGATCTGTGTCAGAGCAAGCGTACCACGCGGGCTGACGCCAAGCTTAATGTAAGGATGATTTCTTGTTGCCGCAGCTATTGCAACAATATATTCATAGATGCGGTCATCAACATAGATGTTGGAAATATATTCCTGAAGCGAAGTAATGAACGAAGCGTCTGCAACAGCCGAAACAGCATTGAGAGGATTAGAGTTGTATTTGGATTTCAGGATAGCAACTTCACCGGCAAAATCAGGGTATCCCATGCTGAGCTTTATCATAAAGCGGTCGAGCTGTGAATCAGGAAGATTGTGAGTACCGGCTGAACCGATAGGATTCTGAGTTGCTATAACAGTATAAGGCTCGGGGAGCTTATATGTAGTACCGTCAACGGTGATCCTTTTTTCTTCCATAAGTTCGAGAAGAGCGGACTGAGTCTTGCTTGAAGTTCTGTTTATCTCATCAGCGAGGAAAAGATTGCAGAAAGCAACACCCGGACGGAATTCAAACTTGCCGTTTGATTTATTGTAAACAGAGAAGCCGGTAACATCCGAAGGCAGAACATCCGGAGTGAACTGCATACGATTATGTTCAAGTGAAAGTGCTTTAGAGAAAGCGAGTGCGAGAGTAGTCTTACCAACGCCCGGTATATCCTCAATAAGTACGTGACCTTTGCAAAGTATAGCAAGCAGGACTTTGATGATAATGGCGTCCTTACCGATGACAGCTTTTTTCACTTCGCTGACGATTGAATTTATCTGATCTGAGTAGTAATTCTTATTCATTTTGCATCTCCTGTGTTAATTTCGAGTTCAAATAGTATAAATTTACCCATAATATTTATTATACCATTAACGAACTGATATTGCAATAGAAAACAGTTGAAAACATTTAATTTTACCAATATTTAATGTTACCGCAGTTAATTGACACAGATTATTCAAGTCCGCAGTGACTTCTCAAAAATGGACCTGCCTTTTCAAAGGTATAAAAAAGGACGGCAAATTGACCGTCCTTAGTATTTAAAATGAAAGCTGATTCGTATCGCCGAGGTCTTTTGCAGGCTTGCCAGCTGCCGGCACGCTCTTTGAACGATACTTTTCAAGCTCAGGTAGTTCTTCGGAAGAGATGATCTCAGCTGAAGCAAGAGCTGCATTTTTTCTGAGACTAATTACCTGTACGCCCTGAGAATCGCGTGTAGTTTTAGGCAATATCATGCCTGTATTGAATACAAGTGCATGACCTGAAGAAGTACGCAGAAGAATATCGGCTTCCTCAGCAACAAAAATCGCAGCAACAAGCGGAGATTTTTCCGAATATGCCTTAGCAAGCTTCTTGCGGTTGGTTTTAGTTTCGTAGGACTTCATTGGTACTTTAGCAGCCTTACCGTTTTCAAAGAAGAAAATGATGTGACCGCTGTAATCAGTAGTCGGCACGAGAACTCTGAGGTTTTCGCCCTCATCAAAGCTGAGTTTTGCAGGGATGTAATCGCCCATAACACTCGCCTTTGTATCATCGAAAGCACTTGCCTTTGACTTATAAGCCTGAGCCATATCAGAGAAGAAGATAAGGTCAGTCTTATTTGTTGCCACAAAGTTCTGACTGATGAAATCGCCTTCTTTAAGCTTCTGCTCGCTGCTCATACGCAGTGACTGAGGCGTTATCTTCTTGAAGTAACCGCTTGCAGAAACGAAGATATTAACCGGATAATCAGGAGTATCGTCAGTTTCGACTTCTTCCTCAATGTCCGACTTATAATAGAACATAGTATGTCTTGGCTGAGCGTAATTCTTTATAACATCGCGCAGTTCATTTATGATAATTTTGCGTATCTTTTTCTTATCGCGCAGTATCTCTTCCATTTCAGCGATGTCTTTCTTCAGCTGATCGACTTCCTCGATACGGCGAAGGATGTACTGTTTATTGATATTGCGGAGCTTTATCTCAGCAACATACTCTGCCTGTATCTCGTCAATACCGAAACCAATCATGAGGTTAGGGACAACATCTGCTTCGTTTTCGGTCTTACGGATAATTTTGATAGCCTTGTCGATGTCAAGAAGTATCTTGGAAAGAGCTTCAAGAAGGTGAAGCTTATCCTTCTTTTTCTGAAGGTCAAAATAAGTACGTCTCTGGACGCATTCTTCGCGGAATGCAGTCCATTCGGTGAGTATCTCACGAACACCCATGACCTTAGGAGTGCCGGCAATAAGAATGTTGAAGTTACAAGGATAGCTGTCCTGAAGCGGAGTGAGCCTGTAAAGCTTCTGCATAAGTTTCTCAGGATCAGTATTCTTTTTCAGGTCTATCGCAATTTTCAGACCGTCAATATCGGTCTCATCACGAATGTATGAGATCTCACGTATTTTTCCTGCTTTGACAAGCTCGATAATTTTGTCGATTATCGCCTCAACAGTAGTAGTGTAGGGTATCTCAGTAATTTCGAGACAATTCGCAGACTTATCGTAGTTATACTTACAGCGTATCTTAATGCTTCCGCGTCCTGTTTCGTATACCTTGGAGAGCTCATCCTCGTCATAGAGCATGAATCCGCCGCCCGGAAAATCAGGACCTTTCAGTGTACTAAGAATATCATGGTTTGGATCTTTCATGAGAGCGATAGTAGTCTCACAGACCTCTTCAAGATTGAACGGACAAACATTGCTTGCCATTGAAACGGCAATGCCTGTATTTGAATTGACAAGAACAGTAGGGAATGTTGCAGGCAGAAGCGTAGGCTCTTGCATAGTATTATCGTAATTCGGCACGAAATCGACAGTTTCCTTGTCAATATCACGGAAGAGCTCAGCGCATATCTTTTCGAGTTTAACCTCTGTGTATCGAGGAGCAGCAAAGTGCATCTTGCTCGAATACTGCTTGCCGAAGTTGCCCTTGCTGTCGACATAAGGGTGAAGCAGTGATTCGTTGCCGCGTGTAAGACGAACAAGGGTTTCATATATAGCCTGATCGCCATGCGGATTGAGCTTCATGGTCTCACCGACAACGTTCGCAGACTTTGAACGTTCCTTTTCCGGATTCAGCAGACCTTTTCTGTACATCATATAGAGAAGCTTTCTGTGCGAAGGCTTGAAACCGTCGATCTCAGGAAGGGCACGAGAAATAATAACGCTCATTGCATAAGGCATATAGTTATTCTTCAGAACATCAACTATCTGCTCATTTACAATACTTCCTGAGCCTTCAATGTAAGCCTCATGTTTGAAAGCGGGCTTTTTCTTTTCGGGTTCTTTTTTTCTTGGCATTTATTCTGATTCTCCTTTGCAGTCAGCAGACTAAAAGATCTAAAGTCGTATAAGAGCCATGAACTCAGCTAATGTCAGCGAGTTCAAGGTAATCAGCACCATATTCAGAGATGTAGTCCTTACGTCCCTGAAGATCGTCGCCGAGAAGCATCTCGAATATCTCTGCGGACTCTTTGATGTCGTTTACAGTCACCTTGATAAGACGGCGGGTATCGGGGTTCATAGTAGTGAGACTCATCATATCCGGTTCGTTTTCACCGAGACCTTTTGAGCGCTGTATAGTATGCTTTTTGTCGCCGATCTCATCGAGTATGCGCTGTTTTTCCTGTTCAGTATAAGCAAAGTAGGTCTTTTCCTTTGTGTTGATCTCAAACAGGGGAGACTCAGCGATGTAAACATAACCTTCACTAATAAGAGTCGGAGTAAGGCGATAGAGCATAGTAAGAATTAGAGTGCGTATCTGGAAACCATCAACATCAGCATCGGTACAGATAACGATTTTGCTCCAGCGGAAGTTATCAATATTGAACGTGGAGAGCTCCTTGTTAGACTTTGAAGTGACTTCAACACCGCAGCCGAGCACCTTAATAAGATCAGTGATGATCTCGCTTTTGAATATTTTTGCGTAATCAGCTTTCAGACAGTTAAGTATCTTTCCGCGAACAGGTATAACAGCCTGAAATTCAGCATCTCGTGCGAGTTTTACAGAACCGAGAGCCGAATCGCCCTCCACGATGTATATCTCGCGCCTTGTTACGTCTTTGGTACGGCAGTCCACGAACTTTTCGACCATATTTGCAAGGTCGATAGTACCGGTCAGCTTCTTCTTTACATTCAAACGTACACGCTCAGCGTTTTCACGGCTGCGCTTGTTGATAAGTATTTGTTCCGAGATCTTCTGAGCCTCATCAGGATTCTCAATGAAGTATACTTCAAGCTGATGACGTAGAAATTCAGTCATAGCCTCTCGGATAAATTTATTGTTGATAGCCTTTTTGGTCTGATTTTCGTAGGAAGTCTGGGTTGAGAAGGATGATGATACCAGCACAAGACATTCCTCAACATCATTGTAGGTTATCTTGCCTTCATTTTTCTGATAGCCGTTCACAGACTTTATATAAGCATCGATCTGAGCAACAAATGCACGTTTTACAGCGTCCTCAGGAGAACCGCCATGTTCAAGGAAGCTTGAATTGTGGTAATACTCAGTAAGCTTGACCTTATTAGAAAAAGTAAGTGCAACATCGAGCTTGACCTTGTATTCGGGCTTGTCCTCACGGTCTCTGCCTCGTTTTTCAGCCGACCAGTGCTGAATAGTAGTCATAGCATTATCGCCGACGATCTCGGCAACATAATCTGTTATACCGTCCTCATATATAAATTCAGTTTCATTGAAGCCGCCGGCTTCGTTTTCAGAACGGAAAACAAAAAGTATATTCGGGTTCACGACAGCCTGACGCTTCAGAATATCACAGAAGAACTCATCGCTTACAGCAATATCTGTAAAAACTTCGAGGTCCGGACGCCATCGTGTTTTAGTACCGGTCTGCTTCTTTTTGCACGGTTCTTTTTTCAGTCCGCCGACATTTTCGCCCTTTTCAAAGTGAAGATCATACTTGAA
>ONAI01000030.1:0-36294 GCA_900315755.1 uncultured Ruminococcus sp. | reverse complement strand
TTAAGTCCGAGGGAATACTCATAGGATTCAGCAGAATCGTCGTACTTACCGCCGGCGTAGAGCTCACAGTAGACAAGTTCCCAGTTAAATCGCTGTTCGTTGTTATTGAAGTCAACAGGACAGCCTCTTCCGAAGTCCTCGACCTCAATATCATGATTTCTGTAATGAGTTATGATAATTTTACTGCCATAGCCTTCACGAGCCTCATCAATAGAGTTTGATATTACCTCAAAAATCGAGTGTTCACAGCCGTCAAGACCGTCTGAACCGAAAATTACCGCAGGACGTTTTCTGACTTTGTCAGCGCCTTTGAGCATAGTGATACTGTCATTACCGTAATCATTCTTCTTAGCCATTGATCTCTTCCTTTCAATTTATGTCAGAACATACGCTATAATTTTAACACACTTTAACCGGATTTGCAAGTAAAAAAAGAAAATTTCCGCATATAAGACTAAAAACAGCGGTATAAGAATCATTTCCTATACCGCTTAAAGTTATTTTATCACTGAGAAGTAAAGTATAACAAGAATACCAAGTACGATCCTGTACCAGCCAAAAACCTTAAAATCGTGCTTTTTAATGTAGTCCATGAGGAATTTGATAACGAACAGCGACACTACAAAGGCGGTGACCATAGCAGTAAGAAGTACAGCAAGTTCACCGCCGGACATACTTCCGCCGAATTTTACAATTTTCAGCAGACTTGCACCGAACATTACCGGTATAGCAAGATAGAAGGTAAACTCAGCCGCAACAGTACGGGAAATACCGATAAGCAGTGCACCTACGATCGTAGCACCTGAACGCGAAGTGCCCGGGAATACAGCAGCAAGAAGCTGGAAGCAGCCGATAATGAACGCCATTTTGTAAGTAAGATCACTTATTGAATTCACATTAGGCGTTTTATTCTTATTCCAGTTCTCGACAACGATGAACGCAATACCGAAAACTATGAGTGCAATTGCAACAGTCCACGGGTTGTAAAGGTGTTCATCGATCCAGTCATCAAGAAGCAGACCTACAACAGCTGCCGGTATGCAGGCAGCGAGCACCTTGAACCACATAACAAATATGTCTTTCTTTATGTAAGAGCCGAAACCAGTCTCTTTGTAGGGGACAGGATTATTCTTCTTTCCGAACGGCCATATCTTGCTCCAGAATATTACCACAACAGCCATTATAGCACCTAACTGAATGACGACATCGAACATTTCTTTAAAGTCATCGGACTTGTCAAGGTTCACGAATTCGCTTACCAGTATCAGATGACCGGTACTGCTTACCGGAAGCCATTCTGTTATACCTTCAACAATTCCCAATATTATCGCTTTAATTATCTCCAACATAAAAAATATCCTTTCCAAAAGTATCAAGACACATTATATCATATTTCCGATAATATGTCAAATATCGTGATCGCGGAAACGGTTAAGCCTGAATCTGCGTTTGGATATATAAAGAACGCCGTCATTTTTGAGCCTTGTTATAACTCGCTGCAAAGCACTTCTGTTTACACAAAGATAGTCAGAAAGCGCAGTAGTTGAGAAAGGTATCTGCGGAGATTTCCCGTCAGGAGTATTATCCTCGATTATTTGCAGACAGCTGATGAGTTTATCCTCAATAGTTCTCTGACTGAGCACCTCGATCCTTTCACTCAGCCTTACAGCTTTTTCAGACATCAGTTCCAGCAGATTTTCAACAACTTTAGTGTGGCACTGACAAGCATTTTCACAGCGTTTGGTTATTTCAGAACGTCTCAGGAACATTACTTCGCAGTCAGTTTCGCTAACTATTTCAATCATACTCCTCAAAGAAGCAGAATATGTAAAATAAGCGCCAAAGACACTCTGCTCATCAAGAGTTTCCATGATCGTGCGAACGCCGTTTATATCGTATTTAACTATTACTGCCTTACCACTGAGCAGAATACCGATGCGGTCACTGCCCATAGAGAACTCAGCAATACGGCTGCCTGATTTATATCTGCGGATGTCTGCGTTGAAGCAGCTTATCATGCGATGGCAGTCATCTTTATCCACGCCATTGAAAAGTATATTATCTTCCGGGAGCATAAAAAGTTCCTCCTTGTTGCAATTGCAACAGATTTTTTCTACTATATATGATATAATAAATTACGTCAAAAGTCAAGTTTTTATTAAAAATGCTCTGTCCGCAGGCTGATTGACGACCGTACAACGCAGAGCTGCATTAAACAGGAGGTATTTTTATGAAAGTAAACGTTATCGGTGAGCAGATCTCTCAGGATGAGATCAATGCTTATATCGACTATGGCAAGAAAAAATACAGCGACCGTGAGATCGCTGCAATGACAGTCAAGATCGACGGTGATTATGTTGACCTTGAATACGATTTTGCAGATGTACCTTTCGACCGTATAAGAAGAATTACCGGTTATCTCGTAGGTACACTCGACAGATTCAATAACGGAAAACGCGCAGAAGAACGCGACAGAGTAAAACACACAGTATAAACTGGCAGTTATGCCTGTAACGGTTTATAAATAACAAATACGGAGGTAAATGGATTATGAAAAAATATGTATGTCCAGTATGCGGCTATGTGCATGAAGGAGATGCACCGCCTGAGAAATGTCCACAGTGCGGAGTACCGGGTTCAAAGTTTATAGAGAAGGAAGCAGGCGAGAAACTCGTATTTGCCTGCGAGCATGAACTTGGTGTTGCAAAGGCAGTAACAGATCAGGAGATCGTAGAAGGTCTTCGCTCAAACTTCAATGGTGAATGTTCAGAAGTTGGTATGTATCTCGCAATGGCAAGAGTTGCATACAGAGAAGGCTATCCTGAGATCGGTGCATACTGGGAAAAAGCAGCATACGAAGAAGCTGAACACGCTGCAAAATTTGCAGAGCTTCTCGGAGAGGTGCTGTCATCTTCGACTAAGGAAAACCTTGAGAAGAGAGTTGCAGCAGAGCACGGTGCGACCGAGGGAAAACTCAAGCTCGCCAAGAGAGCTAAGGAGCTCAACCTTGACGCTATTCACGATACAGTTCATGAAATGGCAAGAGACGAAGCTCGTCACGGCAAAGCATTTGAAGGACTTCTTAAGAGATACTTCGGCTGATATTTGTATACATACTACCGGCAGGCGTTATGCCTGCCGTTTTTTTGTACATTTTAGACTGAACCTCTTGAAATTTCAAAAAGAATTTGATATAATACAGTTAATAGTTACACAAAAGAGGTGAACCGGTATGAAAAAAATACTTGATTGGGAAAAATATACTTCGACTGCTGTAAAGGTTGCAGCCGAAGGTATAGTCATGCTAAAGAATGACAACAATGCGCTGCCATTGAACAAAGACGAAACAGTATCAGTATTCGGACGCTCGCAGCTGAATTACTATAAAAGCGGCACAGGCTCCGGAGGAATGGTAAATGTATCGCGTGTTGTAGGTATCGTTGAAGGACTGCTTGAAGCCGGAGTTAAGGTCAATGAGGAACTCAGAAAAACCTACATTGAATGGGAAAAGGAAAATCCCTATGATCTTGGCAAAGGCTGGGGAAGCGAGCCGTGGTCGCAAAAAGAAATGCCGCTGAGTGACGAGACCGTAAAAAGAGCTTCATTGTCGGGGAAAACAGCTATCGTTATCATAGGCAGAACAGCCGGAGAAGAACAGGACGCAAAGCCCGAAGAAGGTTCATATCTGCTTACATCGCTTGAAAAGGATATGATCTCAAAAGTCAGAAAGTATTTTGAGAAAGTCATTGTACTTCTGAACGTAGGCGGTCTTGTAGATATGTCGTTTGTGGACGATTATTCGCCGGATTTTGTACTTTATGTATGGCAAGGCGGTATGATCGGCGGTACAGGTGTAGCTTTGGTACTTACAGGTGACGAATCGCCTTCCGGAAAACTCAGTGATACGATCGCGTATAGAGTAGATGATTACCCTTCATCGCCATTTTTCGGTGACAGGACCCGAAATTACTATACGGAAGATATTTTCGTAGGCTATCGTTGGTTCGAGACATTTGCAAAAGATAAAGTACGCTACCCGTTCGGCTTCGGACTTTCATACACAACTTTCAAGCTGAAAACAATCAGCGTAAAAAGAGATGACTATCTGAGATTCAGAGTTAAGGTCACTAACACAGGCAGCTGTAAGGGCAAGGAAGTTGTACAGCTTTATGTGGAAAAACCTCAGGGCAAGCTCGGACAGCCTTCAAGGGTGCTGTGTGGATTTACAAAAACCAAGGAACTTGCACCGGGAGAGTCACAGGAGGTCGTAATAATACTGACCGGTTCAATGTCTGAACTTGCGTCCTACGACGATTCCGGCTGTACCGGACACCCACACTGCTGGGTGCTTGAAGAAGGATATTACAATTTCTACATTGGTACTGACGTAAGATCAGCATTTTCTGCAATCTCTGAACTTATCCCCAAAACCATAGCCGTTAAACAAGCAGTACAGGCAATGGCACCTGTTCAGCCTTTTAAACGCATAAGACCAGCCAAGAAAAATGGCGATCTTGTTCCTATCGAGGAGAATGTACCTCTCAGCAAAGTCAACGAAGCGCAGAGAAGGCTTGAAAATATGCCTAAGGAGCTGCCTTACACCGGTGACAAGGGAATAAAGCTTGCTGATGTCCGTAACGGAAAGAATACCCTCGAAGAGTTCATCGCACAGCTTGGGGACAAGGATCTTGCAAGCATTATTCGCGGCGAAGGTATGGGAAGTCCGCGTGTCACAGCCGGTACAGCTTCAGCATTCGGAGGAGTTACTGACAGACTTACAGGCTTTGGCATACCGGCAGCCTGCTGCGATGACGGACCTTCTGGTATGCGTCTCGACTGCGGTACAAAGGCATTCAGCCTGCCTAACGGTACGATGATAGCCTGCACATTCAACACTGAACTCATCACAGATCTCTTCAGATATACAGGTCTGGAGATGTGTCTTAATAAGGTCGAATGTCTGCTTGGCCCCGGAATGAACATACACCGTCATCCGCTGAACGGACGGAATTTCGAGTATTTTTCAGAAGATCCGTATCTTACAGGAGCAATGGCAGCAGCCGAACTGCAAGGGCTTCATTCCAGCGGAGTTACAGGAACTCTAAAGCATTTCTGCGGAAACAATCAGGAAACGAACCGTCATTTCCTTGACTCGGCAGTATCCGAACGCGCACTCAGAGAGATATATCTGAAAGGCTTTGAAATAGCAGTACGCGAAGGTAATGCTGACTCGATCATGACGACCTACGGTTCGATAAACGGTCTCTGGACTGCCGGAAACTACGATCTGAATACAGTCATTCTAAGAAACGAATGGGGATTCAGCGGTTTCGTGATGACTGATTGGTGGGCTAATATCAACATTCGCGGTGATGAGCCGCAGAGAGCGATGTTTGCACCTATGGCAGCCGCACAGAACGATGTATACATGGTATGTGCCGAGTGCGTCAGCGATGACGAAGGCGTATCCAAAGCTTTGGCGGACGGATCACTCACAAGGGCAGAACTCCAGCGAAATGCTGCAAATATATGCCGGTTTATCATGAATACAAACGCTATGAAACGTCTGATGGGATGTGCTGACGAATACGAATTTATCAATAACAACGATGAAGCAGATCAGGACGAAGAACCGGTAATATTCTATGAACTGAATAAAGATCTTACGATTGATCTTCACGGTATTCAAAGCCGAAAGGGTGAGAATCACTGCTTCGCTCTGACAGTTAATGAGCCGGGATGGTTTGAAGTCAGTCTGAGTGCGTCTTCAACTCAGAGTGAACTCGCACAGATACCTGTAACTCTTTTCTTCATGGGTACTGCGAGCGGCACTATGACATGGAACGGAACTAATGGCAAACCTGTAACATACACTCTGAGATTACCTTTGTTCTCACACTTTACCGCAGCAAGATTATATTTCGCACAAAACGGTCTTGATCTGCATGAGATAAGCTTCCACAGATCTGACGAAGAAGCAGGAATAGATATTGCATTTTTAAACGAGGGTAATTGATATGAACATACAGATATTCGGAGCAAAAAAGTGCTTCGACACTAAAAAAGCCGAGCGCTGGTTCAAAGAGCGCGGAATAAAATATCAGTTTATAGATATGGCTGAAAAAGGAATGAGTAAAGGCGAATTCAATAGCGTCAGGCAGGCTGTCGGCGGTATCGAGGAAATGATAAACTACAAAGCAAAGGATCAGGACACCATAACACTCATAAAATATATGTCCGATGCTGATAAGGAAGAAAAGCTTCTCGATAATCCTCAGCTTATAAAAACCCCGGTGGTACGCAGCGGAAAGAACGCCGTAATAGGCTTTTTTCCAGAAATATGGAGCAAATGGGAATAATAACAAGGATTTTGCATTAAACTATTGCTATTTTGTTTAAAATATGTTATAATGTCAATGTAATGTATTTTTAGTACATACACTTTATTTCCTAATAATAATATTACAGGGATCTATCCCGGAAGGAGCATTAATATGGGAATCATACAGGCAGCACTTGTCGGTTCGTTATCAACACTTGCTGATACATGGGAAGAATTCTTCGTTTGTGAATCCATCCCTGCTGAAACACTCGTAGTACGCGGTGAAAAAAAGGTCGGCAAGCATTCATCAAATAAAAAAGGAAATGAAAATGTCATCTCTGACGGAAGTACCATCGTAGTACATGAAGGTCAGGCAATGATAATGGTCGATCAGGGCGTAGTTACTGAGATTGCAACTCAGCCCGGCATCTATAAATATGAAACAGGTACAGCACCAAGCTTGTTTTCAAGTACATTCGGAGCAGGTCTCAAGAACACGTTCAAAGAAATGTGGGAGCGTATCAAACACGGCGGTGATGTTGCAAAGGATCAGCGCATCTACTACTTCAACATGAAGGAGATCATCGACAATAAATTCGGAACTCAGAATCCGATCCCGTTCAGAATAAACTATCAGGAAATAGGCAGAAATTTCACTGTTGGAGTTCGCTGCAACGGTATATATTCATACAAGATAGTTGACCCGGTACTTTTCTTTGCAAATGTCTGCGGCAACGTTTCCGGTTCATATGGACGTTCAAATCTCGATTCGCAACTTAAGAGCGAGTTTCTTGATTATCTCCAGCCTGCTTTCGGAAAGATCTCTGCAAGCGGCATAAGATACGATGAACTCCCGGTAAGACAGAGAGAAGTCAAGGAAGCTATGCAGTCAGAGCTCAATGCTAACTGGACTGAGAGAAGAGGTCTTTCTCTTGAAACAGTTTCGATAAACTCTGCAACTATTTCTGATGAAGATACAAAACGCATCCAGCAGTTTGAAGACCGCGTTTGGAATACAAATCCGAACAATGCAGCTGCAACTCTTGTTGAGGCTCAGGCTCAGGCTATGCAGAATGCGGCAAGCAATCCTAATGGCGCTGCAATGGGACTTTTCGGCATGGGAATGGCTCAGAACGTTGGCGGCTTCAATGCACAGAATCTCTTCCAGATGGCACAGGCACAGCAGGCTACACAGCCTCTTGATAATACGGCTAATGCTGCACCAGCTGCATCAGCTGCACCTCAGCAGGCAGCAGGCGGCGATAAGTGGCAGTGTGAATGCGGAGCGATCAACTCAAAGAAATTCTGTTCAGAGTGCGGCAAGCCTAAGCCGGTGCCGGTATCCGCTGACGGCTGGACTTGTGAATGCGGTGCTGTAAATAAGGGCAAGTTCTGCTCAGAATGCGGCAAACCCAAGCCGGCAGGAGCACCGCTCTACCGTTGTGACAAGTGCGGCTGGGAACCTGCTGATCCGTTTAATCCGCCTAAATTCTGCGAGGAGTGCGGAGATCCTTTCAATGATGATGACATCGTAAAGTAATATGATCCTATATAGCGCAGCTACCGGTCGTAAGCGAAGCTGCGCTATTACTATAAACAAACAAGGAAGGTAAGAAAATGTCAGAATTATTAGAGTATAAATGTCCGGCTTGCAGCGGAAAGCTTGAATTCAACAGCGGAACGCAAAGCATGAAGTGTCCGTTTTGCGAATCTGAATTTGACATAGAAGCGGTACAGGAATTCAATCATGCAGTTGAAACTCCGGATGAGAACAACATGAACTGGGATACATCCGCAGGCGGCGAATGGGCTTCAGGTGAGGCTGAAAACATGAGTGTTTATCATTGTCAGTCATGCGGTGCACAGATAGTAACTGACAATACAACAGCCGCTTCAAGCTGTCCTTACTGTGACAGTCCGATAGTGATGACGGGAAGTCTTTCGGGTGATCTCAAACCAGATTACGTTATACCGTTCAAGCTTGACAAGGAAGCCGCTAAAAGTGCCCTTGACAAATATATCAAGAGCAAGAAGCTTGTTCCGGCAGTATTCAAGCAAAAGAATCATATTGACGAAATTAAAGGAGTATACGTTCCGATGTGGCTTTTTGATGCTAAAGCAGACGCACGTATAATATTCAAAGCAAAAAAAGAACGCAGCTGGAACGACGATGATTACAACTATGTCGAAACAAGCTATTATTCAGCAGTCAGAGCGGGAACACTCGGATTTGAAAACGTACCGGTTGACGGCTCAACAAAAATGGATCCTGAGATCATGGAATCCATAGAGCCTTATGATTTCAAGGACGCTGTTGATTTCAAGACAGCTTATCTATCGGGATACTTAGCTGATCGTTATGATGTTTCAGCTGAGGACAGTGTATCAAGAGCAAATGAACGAATTGAAAACAGCACAAAGGCTATTTTTGAGGATACCGTAAAAGGCTACGACAGCGTATCGACCGAGTCCGCAAACATATCACTTGATGACGGAAAGGGCAAATACGCATTGTATCCGGTATGGATACTGAATACCTCATGGGACGGCAATAAATACACATTTGCTATGAACGGTCAGACAGGAAAATTCGTCGGAAACCTTCCGATAGATACCGGCGCAGCAATAAGACTGTTTTCGGCAATAACTGCAATTGGTACGGCTGTTATTTTCGGCATCTCGTACCTTATGTCACGATGAGGAGGTTATCAGATTGAAACGCAAGTTATTTGTAATATTCGCAGCATTACTGGCTGTATTCTTCATACCGGGATCAGACCTTACGTCAGGCTGCACCGGAGATTTTGAAGCCTGCGCCGCATATTCAGCTGAATACAGCGATTACGCACCGGCATATAATGAGATAAGTTCAGTAACCGTAAACCTCTCTGAGCAGACAAAAAGTACAGAAAAATCTGAAAAGAAAAAATTCAGCCCTGTAAGATCACTTATTATCGCATTTGTAATATCAGCTATCATAGCACTGATAGTGGTGTTCAGCATCAAATCCGGTCTCAAGACAGTACGCAAAAAGTACGAAGCATCGAGTTATGTTATCAAGGATTCTCTTGATCTGCGCGAAAACAGTGATACTTTCCTTTACAAAAAAGTCGATAAGACCGAACGTTCACACTCCTGACGCATAGCAGTTGACATTATTCAATTATTGTGCTATAATGTTTATATATATTTTTATTTTTTAATGGAGGATATATTATGTGTGGAATAGTAGGCTTTGTAGGAAGCTCTCAGGCTGCTCCTATATTGCTTGACGGGCTTTCAAAGCTTGAATATAGAGGCTATGATTCGGCAGGTATAGCTGTCAGGGACGGCAGTGCTGAAACTGAAATAGTCAAAGCAAAGGGAAAACTTAAGGTTCTCAAGGAAATGACCAATAACGGTAATGCTGTAAAGGGTACCTGCGGAATCGGACATACCCGCTGGGCTACTCACGGAGAGCCTTCAACACTAAATGCACATCCGCATTGCAGCGATGACGAAAACGTGATCGCAGTACATAACGGTATAATCGAGAATTATCAGGAACTCCGCGAAAAACTTACAAAAAGCGGATACACATTCAATTCACAGACAGATACTGAGGTAGCTGTCAAGCTTATCGACTATTACTACAAGAAATATGCTCTTGGTCCGGTCGATTCCATTGCAAGAGCAATGATAAGGATAAGAGGCTCATATGCACTTGCAGTCATGTTCAAGGATTATCCTGAGGAATTATACACCGCACGTAAGGACAGTCCGATGATAATCGGTATCTCAAATGGTGAGACATATGTTGCTTCTGACGTTCCTGCTATACTCAAATACACGAGAAACGTTTACTATATCGGTAACCGCGAAATAGCAAAATTAACTAAAGGTACAGCAACCTTCTATAACATAGACCGCGAAGAGATTGAAAAGGAACTCACAGAGATAAAATGGGATGCAGAAGCTGCTGAAAAGGGCGGTTATGAGCATTTCATGCTCAAGGAAATACACGAGCAGCCAAAGGTCGTAAGAGATACTATCAATTCAGTTGTAAAAAACGGTAAAATAGATTTCAGCGGAATAGGTCTCACTGACGATGAAATGAAGTCATTCAGCCAGATCTATATCGTAGCCTGCGGTTCAGCTTATCACGTCGGAATGGCTGTACAGTATGTAATTGAAGATTTTACTTCTCTGTCTGTACGTGTCGAACTCGCTTCCGAATTCAGATACAGAAAAATGCAGCTTGTTAAGGACAGTCTTGTAATAATAATAAGTCAGTCCGGCGAAACTGCTGATAGTCTTGCTGCTCTCAGAGAGGCTAAGGATAAGGGGATCAAGACGCTCGGTATTGTGAACGTTGTTGGTTCGTCTATTGCGCGTGAAGCTGATAATGTATTCTATACTCTTGCCGGACCTGAGATCTCGGTTGCGACCACAAAGGCTTACAGTACACAGCTTATCGCTGGTTATCTTCTTGCAATGCAATTTGCAGTCGCAAGAGGAGAGATGTCCGAAGAAAAGTGCAGCGAACTTCTTAAAGAGCTTTACACTATTCCGGACAAGATCAAGAAAATTCTCGAAGATAAAGAGCGCTTACAATGGTTTGCAAATAAACTTGCAAGCGCAAAGGACGCTTTCTTTATCGGCAGAGGCATAGATTATGCTATCGGACTTGAGGGAAGTCTCAAAATGAAGGAGATCAGCTACATCCACTCCGAAGCGTATGCAGCAGGTGAACTCAAGCACGGACCTATAAGCCTTATCGAAGACGGTATACTGGTAATCAGTATACTCACACAGCAGGATCTTTACGAGAAAACTATCAGTAACATGGTAGAAGTAAAGAGCCGCGGCGCGTCTCTGATGGGACTTACAACCTATGGTAATTACAGCATGGAAGATACTGCCGATTTCACAGTATACATTCCGCAGACAGATCCGCATTTTGCCGGAAGTCTTGCTGTAATACCGCTTCAGTTGCTTGGATACTATGTATCAGTAGCAAAGGGTTATGATGTAGATAAGCCGAGAAATCTGGCAAAGAGCGTAACCGTTGAATAAATAACAAGAGCGAACTGAGGGAGGCTGACCAATGTTCGCTCTTTCTGTTGAAAGGATGAAATATTATGAGTAATGAGATTAAATCTGTGACTGAACTTGGAAATCCGCGTAAGCCGCAAGGAGAAGCCGGATTTGAAATGCTCAGCAGTATGAACGAGCATCACTCGGACGTAACTGACTGGGCTCTTGGCTTCCTCGAACTGAAAGACGGTAACAGCGTGCTTGACATTGGCTGCGGAGGCGGTGCAACGCTTTCAAAAATCGCAGGCATGACTAAGTCCGGACACATCATGGGAGTTGACTACTCAGATGTCTCAGTAAAAATGAGTAAGGATACCAATGCGGAAATGATAAGCTCTGGAAGAATGGAAATAATCGAAGCATCTGTTGAGGATCTGCCTTTTGAAGATAATAGTTTCGACCGGATAATCACTGTCGAGAGTTTTTATTTCTGGCCGGATCCGCAGAATAATTTAAAAGAAGTGTATCGCGTTCTAAATAATAACGGGGTATTTCTGATAGTTGCGGACATCAACGGCGATGCCGAGCTCAGTGAAGAGGATATTGAAAACATCCGTAAATACTCACTCTACAACCCGAAGATCTCTGAATTCCGCAGTCTGCTTGAAAACGCAGGATTCAGCAGTGTAAACATACGCACCAGGGAGGGCACAAGCTGGGTTTGTGCCGAGGGAAGAAAGTAAAAGTATCACCGGTTATATAATCTTCCCTGATACGTGTCAAGCTCAGCAAGGCGCTTATCAATACCGCCGAGTACAGAGATCTTATCTGCGCTCCACATCGGAGCAATAAGCTTAGACTTATCGCCATCGCCGGTAATGCGCTCGATCACGGTCTCCGGAGGCAGTAATTCAAGCTGACGTACAATAATATCAATATACTCATCTTTGCTAAGAAGCTCCATGCTGACTTTACTGTACATTTCAGCAAGCTTTGTACCGCGGATAACGTGAAGCATCTGGAGCTTAACAGCGTCAGGGGAGAGAGCAGCCGCCTGACGAACAGTTTCAAGCATCATATCCGCTGACTCATCAGGCAGCCCGTTTATAATGTGAAGACAAACACGTATACCGCGTTCTTTGATCTTATGGTATCCTTCGAGGAACTCGCTGTGTGTGCAGCAGCGGTTGATAAGGGTTATAGTTTTCTCATGTACAGTCTGCATACCGAGCTCTACTGTAAGAGAAGTACGGTGAGAGTAGTATTCAAGCAGATCGAGCATATCGTCCGCCAGACAATCACCGCGAGTACCGATAGCTACACCGGCTACTTCGTTGTAAGACAGGATGTCCTCCATTATTGAACGCAATATTTCCGGAGAAGTATAAGTATTGGTATTGGACTGCAAATATGCAGCAATCTTGGGGACATATCCCAATTTAGTGCTTATGCGCCTGATCTCTGAATCAAGCTGCTGTGAAACGGTCAGTTCCGGACGTGTAAAATATCCGCTGCCCGCATCGCAGAAAATACAACCGCCTATTCCTTTGCTTCCGTCAATATTCGGACAGGTGAATCCGCAGTTCAGAACAGCTTTGTATATCTTCTCACCGAAATTCGAGCGATTATAGTAATTCAAGGTATGGTAACGCTTATTGTCGCGGGAATATCTGAAAGGATTTTTCATATCAACACCTCATTAGTATGTTATCACATATGCATAATATTGTCAATAATTGAACATTTTTAAGCAAAATCGCAATTTATAGCCGGATTTAATGTTGACAAACTTAGCATAATATGGTAAAATTAATATAGATATTGACAAATTATGAATTACCGCTGATAATTATTAGCCCGATACATTAAAACGTAAGATATTAGTTCATATCAAGACGCTTTTATCGCTTTTGTGCAATGTGCACAATAATCAACGTACAAAAGTGCTACTATTCACAATTTTGTTTTTTGCACAAAAACTTCTTTGACAAACTGTTGTTTTTGTGTTATAATATATTTTAGGTTAGTATTGAAGTGTTCGCAGCGGCGCTGTACTATCAATATCTTATACGATTTGCAGAATCCGGTGCCGTTCAGCAGCTATACTGCTCTGGCTTGCGGATATCGGAAAGGAAAAGAAATGGCTAAAATCATTGCAGTAACTTCAGGTAAAGGCGGAACCGGTAAGTCGACAGTTTGTGCAGGTCTCGGCTATACTCTCGCTAAGCAGGGACACAGAACTCTTATCATTGAGCTGGATTTCGGACTAAGATGTCTCGACATCATGTTCGGAATGGAAACAAGAATAGACCACGATCTCGGTGAAGTTCTTAACGGAAAGAAAACTGCACTCGAAGCAGTAGCACAAGTACCAATGGCAAGCAATCTCAGTATTCTTTGCGCTCCTAAGACATTAACTCCGGTCGACGCAAAACAGATCGGTGAGATATGCCGTTCCGTAAAGAAATACTTTGAATACATAATCATTGATACAGGTGCTGGTATCAATTCGCACGTATTTGATATAGTGGAACAGTCAAACCTCATACTTGTTGTTTCAACACCGGATCAGGTTTGTATACGTGATGCAAGTCTTATGTCCGATGAATTCTACAACAGAGGAAACAAGAGTCAGAGACTTATAATAAATAAGGTAAGTAAAAAGGTTATCGGAAATGGTCTCGTCGCAAATCTTGATGAGATCATTGATAAGGTAGGAATCCAGCTTATCGGCGTTATCCCGGATGACTTCAAGATGACTGTTGCTACCGGCAAGGGTAATCCGATCCCAACTGATTCTGAAGCACTCAAGGCATTTGATGCAATAGCTAAAAGACTCGGCGGCGAATTTGTACCGCTGACATTCAATAACTAAGATATAAGATACAGAAAATCATTATAGATACTAAAAGCATTGAAGATTGCAATCATTGCACACGATGCAAAAAAAGAACTCATGGTTCAGTTTTGCAGTGCTTACTGTGGAATTCTTTCAAAGCATACTCTTATAGCTACTAATACAACAGGAAAACAAGTCGCCGAAGCAACAGGTCTCCCCATAAAGAGATACCTCAGCGGACAGGGCGGAGCAGAACAGATACTTGCACTTCTTTCCTGCAACGAAGTAGATGTACTTCTCTTCTTCAGAGATCCTATCAACCCCAATGCAAATGATGTTCACGGCATGAATCTTCTTAGATTGTGCGATGTTCATAACGTGCCGGTAGCCACAAATATTGCCACAGCAGAAGCACTTATCCTTGCTCTCGAACGCGGTGATCTTGACTGGCGTGAGGTTGGAACTCCAAGTATCTGATCTATTAATTGTCCCTTTTAAGGGACAATTTTTCATGTAATGAGTGAAAGACTCCTTTCTTTCATTACCTATAAATTAATGAAAGGCTGAAAATTTATGGCTATAAATATCAAGCGCCCTAACGGCACAGAAGATGTACTTCCAAGAGACATCCACAAATGGCACACGGTAGAAAAGATCGCTCGTGAAACTGCTGAAAGCTACGGATTCGGAGAACTGCGTTTTCCGACTTTCGAGAATACCGATCTGTTTCTGCGTTCTGTCGGTGAAACCACTGATGTTGTTCAGAAGGAAATGTACACCGTTATGGCAAAGGAGACAAAATTTACTCTTCGTCCTGAAGGAACTGCCGGTGCTATCCGCGCAATGCTCCAGAACGGACTGCTCAACGAAGCACTTCCTCAGCGCATATTCTACATTATCTCATGCTTCCGTCATGAGAGACCTCAGGCAGGAAGACTTCGTGAGTTCCATCAGTTCGGGCTCGAAATGGCAGGAAGTCCGTCTCCGGCAGCAGATGCAGAGGTAATTTCTCTTGCTAAAAAGATACTTGACCGCCTTGAATTAAAAAATATTGAGCTTCACATAAATTCTATCGGCTGTCCTACTTGCCGTGCGAAGTATCACGAAGCTCTGAGGGCATACTTCGAGCCTCATAAGAATGAGCTCTGTGAAACCTGCAAGGAACGCCTTGTCAAGAACCCGATGCGTCTCCTTGACTGTAAGAGCCCGGAGGACCGCGAGATAGCTAAAGATGCTCCGGTCATACTTGATTATCTCTGTGATGAATGCTCGGATCATTTTACAAAATTAAAGAAATATCTTGATAACGCAGGCATCGACTATACTATTGATCCCAAAATAGTCCGCGGACTTGACTATTACACAAAGACAGTTTTTGAATTCATTACCACCGAAATAGGCGCGCAGGGTACAGTCTGCGGCGGCGGACGCTATGATGGTCTTATAGAACAGCTTGGCGGACAGCATACTCCGGCACTCGGATTTGGTATGGGACTTGAACGCCTTCTTCTTGTAATGGATAAGCAGAATTGTGATTATCTTGCACCTAAAAAATGCGATATTTACTTTGCAACTATGGGCGATGAAGCACTTGAAAAAGCAATGTCACTTACAGCACAACTTCGTGAATTCGGCTATTTTGCGGAGTACGACTTAATGGGACGTGGTCTCAAGGCTCAGATGAAGTACGCTAATAAGATCGGTGCAGCGTTTACAATGGTACTTGGCGACAATGAGCTTGCAGACGGTAAGGCAAAGCTTAAAGAAATGGAAAGCGGCGAGGAAACAGTGATCAATCTTGATGATAAGTTTGAAGCCACTTTCGAGGAAATATATTTCAATCAAATGCTCGATGGCATCGACGATGAAAACGGTTCATTGTTCGCATTTACAGGGGAGGATAAATAAAATGGCAGACAGCATGAAAGGTTTAAAAAGAACGCATTACTGCGGTGAAGTTACCGAAATCGGTGCAGAGGTAGTAGTAGGCGGATTCGTAGAAAGAGTAAGAAACAAGGGCGGCGTAGTGTTTATCGTCCTCAGAGACAGGACCGGCGTTGTACAGCTTCTTTTCAACGATGAAACAGACCACGAACTGTTTGACAAAGCTGCTTCATGCCGAAGCGAATATGTACTTATGGCAAAAGGTCAGGTACGTGAGCGTGAAAGCAAGAACGATAAACTCAAAACTGGAAACGTTGAAATATTCGTTACCGATCTCAGAATTCTCGCAAAAGCTCAGACTCCACCTTTTGAGATCGTGAATGATACTAAAGCTAATGAAGAGATACGTCTCAAATACCGCTATCTTGATCTCAGAAGAGCCCCTCTCCAGCAGAATATCATCATGCGTCACCAGATTGCAAAAGTAACGCGTGATTACTTCTATGAGAACGGATTCCTCGAGATTGAAACCCCAATGATGATGAAATCAACTCCGGAAGGTGCAAGAGACTATCTCATCCCTTCAAGAGTACATCAGGGCAAATTCTATGCACTTCCGCAGTCACCTCAGATCTACAAGCAGCTTCTTATGGTCGCTGGATACGATAAGTACATACAGCTTGCGCGCTGCTTCCGTGATGAGGATCTTCGTGCAGACCGTCAGCCGGAATTCACACAGATCGACCTTGAAATGTCATTTGTAGATTCAGAAGATATTCAGGAATGTGTTGAAGGCTTCATCAAGCGAGTTTTCAAGGAGGTACTTAATGTCGAGATACAGACTCCTCTTACAAGACTCACTTTTGCTGACGCTATGAACCGTTACGGTTCAGATAAGCCGGATACACGTTTTGGATTTGAAATACAGGATATAACAGAAGCTGTTAAGGATATTGATTTTCCGGTATTCAAGGGAGCTGTCGAAGAAGGCGGCACTGTACGCGCTATCAATGTAAAGAACGGTGCAGCTACATATACTCGCAAGGAAATTGACAAACTCGTTGAACACGCAAAAGGTATCGGTGCAAAGGGACTTGCTTACATTCGCTGGGCTGATGAGCCTAACTGTTCATTCAAGAAATTCCTTGGTGAAGGTGACCTTGAAAAGATATGTGCAGCTGTTGACGCTAAGGAAGGCGATCTTGTACTTATCTGTGCTGACAAGACTAAGACTGTACTCACGACATTAGGTGCGCTCAGACTTATATGCGCTAAGCGTATTGACGTGATCCCTGAGGACAAATACAATTTCCTCTGGATCACAGAAATGCCTTTCTTTGAGTACGACGAAGAGCATAACACATGGGTTGCAGCACATCATCCATTCACAATGCCTATGGAGGAGTGTCTTGATTACCTCGATACTGATCCGGCAAATGTTCGTGCAAAAGCATGGGATCTTGTGCTTAATGGTACAGAATTATCAAGTGGTTCTATGCGTATAACAGATTATGAACTCCAGCAGAGGATGTTCGAGGCTCTTGGTATGACAGATGAAGAGATTGAAGCAAAATTCGGATTCCTTGTTGATGCTTACCGTTACGGTGCACCACCTCATGGCGGCATGGGCATCGGTCTCGACCGACTTGCTATGATAATGTGCAAGGCTGAAAGTCTTCGTGACGTAACTGCATTCCCGAAGGTTCAGAATGCGAGCGAACTTATGTCTGAATGTCCTTCATTCGTTGACGATGAAAGCCTTAATGTTCTTGGAATAAGTGTAAATAAAGCCGATGAGTAATCGTTACTACGCAGTTTGTGGTATACTCGAAATTGACGGGAAGATCCTGTTCGTCCGCCATACTTATGGACAGGCAAAAAACAGAATACTTATCCCCGGTGGATATGTTAAAGAAGATGAACTTCCCACACAAGCGGTAAAAAGGGAATTCTTCGAGGAAACTTCTGTAAACGCTGAAGCGGATTCGATATTTTCGATACAGTTCAAGCGTGACCAGTGGTGTGTTGTCTTCACGTTGAAATACATATCCGGAGAACCTGTATCAGACGGTTATGAAAACAGCGAAGTCCTGCTTTTAACGCCGGAAGAAGCTGTTCAGAGAAATGATATAACAAATATGAGCCGTGCAATACTTAATGCATATATAGCTGAAAGAGATAATATACTGAAAAAAGGCGAATATCGTTCCATATCACTAAAACAAGGCGAATACGAGATATTCGGAGTATAGTCCTATGCTAAATTGGAATAAGTTTCTAACTGTTTCACTTGACAGCATAGATCAATTGTGGTATAATAACAACGTGAGTTAAATATTTTTTATGGGAGCTGTCTGGAGGGATCGCTCCCATTCTGTTTTTTGCCAAAAGCAGTATTGACAAATTGCAGATAGTGTACTATAATAATATTAGCTCGTAAAATGACTGTTAGTCATTTTGGGTAAAGGAGGGAGAATATGGCATCCGAAGCTATAAAAAGAATTCTCGAAGCCGAAAGTGAAGTGAATAAAAAGAATGCTGAAGCGCGGAAGCGTAAGGACGAGATAATCAATAACGCTGTCGGAAATTCAGCACACATCATTCAGAAAAAGATCGGTGAAGCTAATGCCGAATCCAATCGTCAAAGAATAGAATATGATAAGAAGTTAGCTTCACACAAGGAACAAGCAGAGGTTGAACTCGAAAAAGATCTCGCAAAGCTCAAAGACATTTCTGAGAAGAATATGTCCCGAACAATAGACGAGATAATCAGCAGCATATTCTGAACGAGAACAGAATAAGGAGTGTGATATAATATATGGCGAAACTCAAAATGAAAAAAATTGAGTTGATCGCGCTTCTGACAGACAGTAAAAAGATCATCGAACTTCTCCAGCGCCGCGGCGTAGTTGAAATATGCCGTAACGAAGAAGAGTTATCCGGAACAAATGTCACTTCGATAATCAGTGAATTTGAAAAATTCCGCAGCACAGCGGCGCAGGCTCTTGATATACTCGGGATATATGCACCTGAAAAAACTGGAATAGCTCAGATGATAGGAAGCAGAACAGAAGTTGAAAAACACGCTTTCGGAAGAGAAGCGATGCAGATCGACAGAATAATGAACATTGCCGGAGAGATCATAAGGAATAACCGTATAATAACTGACAGCGAGGCTCAGATAGCGCAAAATAATATTAAAAGCGATACTCTGGAGCAATGGAAAAAGCTTGATGTCCCGCTTGATTTCAAAGGTACTGCCGCAACATCGGCAATTATAGGCTCACTGCCTTATATGGCGGATTCGGATTCAATCGAAGCAGAGCTGCCGGAAGGCTGCTTTTGTGAAATAATTTCAGCTTCAAAAGAGCAGACCAATATCTTTCTGCTTTGCAGTAAGACAGTTTTTGAAGAAGCAATGAACGCTCTCAGGATGATGTCCTTTATACCAGTTTCAGAATCCGAAAGCAAAACGCCTTCAGAACTTATCAAGCTGTATTCACAGGAAAACTCGGATCTTCAACAGAAGATAGTTGAATGCGAGAACAGGATAATCGAATTGCAGACCGAAAGAAAACAGCTCAAATTCGCTGTTGATTATCTTCAGATGCGCAAGGATAAATATGACGTTCTCAGTTCGCTCGGATTCACTGAAACAACATTCGTACTGAATGGTTATATTCCGGAAAAATATTGTGAAAGTCTTCAGAAGGAACTCGAAGCCAAATACACAGTTTTCATAGAATATACAGATCCTTCCGACGAGGACGATGTGCCGGTATTGCTTGAAAACAGCAGATTCTCATCGCCGGTCGAGAGCATAACAAGAATGTACGCTATGCCCGGCAAAAAGGATGTTGATCCAACACCGGTAATGTCATTTTTCTATTACCTTTTCTTCGGAATGATGCTGTCAGATGCAGGCTACGGTCTTGTAATGCTGATAGGTACGACAATTGCACTAAAGAGATTCAAGCTTGAAGAAAGCATGAAAAAAACACTGATAATGTTCCGGAATTGTGGTATATCTACTCTTATATGGGGCGCTCTCTTCGGAAGCTGGTTCGGTGATATAGTGCAGGTGATAGGAAAAGAATTCTGCGGTAAGCAGATCGGAAGCATCGCACTTTGGTTTGAACCAATGAATGATCCGATAAAGCTTTTGCTTTATGCCTTTGGACTTGGCATACTTCACCTGTTTCTCGGAGTTGCAGTCTCATTCAGAATGTCGTGGGATGAGGGACGAAAACTTGACGCTGTGCTCGATACTCTGCCTATCTATATGATAGTTCTTGGAGCTGCACCGCTCGGAGCTTCTATCCTTACAGATGTGCCGGCTATCCTTAAATCCATAGGCACTCCGCTATTGTTGGCGGGAGTTGTATTGCTGGTCCTTACGTCTGGCAGAAGTTCAAAGTCACTGTTCGGAAAATTTTTCGGCGGACTTTACGCACTCTATAACACAGCAACAGGCTACCTCGGAGATATACTCTCTTATTCAAGACTTCTTGCGCTTGGACTTGCAACAGGTTCAATCGCAAGTGTAATAAATCTCATCGGCACAATGCCGCAGAATCTGGTATTTAAAGCTATTCTGCTGGTAATCGTGTTTATAGTAGGACACACCGTAAACCTTGCAATAAATCTGCTTGGTGCATATGTCCACACAGACAGACTTCAGTTCGTTGAACTGTTCTCTAAATTCTATACAGGCGGAGGCAGAGAATTTGCACCGCTTACAGTAAATACAAAATACATCAAATTCAAGGAGGAAAAAATCAATGAATAGTTTAGGTCTTGCATTAGCAATAATAGGAGCAGCTTGTGCTTCACTCTTCGCAGGAATAGGATCTGCAAAGGGAGTTGGACTTGTAGGTGAAGCCGCAGCCGGCGTAGTATCAGTAGATCCGAATAAATTCAGCAAGGTGCTCATTCTTCAGCTTCTTCCTGGTACTCAGGGACTATATGGTCTGCTTACAGCGATACTCATGCTAAGAAAGATAGGAATTCTGGGCGGAGATACAGTCGACCTTTCAACAGCACAGGGACTTATGTTCCTCGGTGCAGCAATGCCGATAGCTATCGTGGGACTCTTCTCAGGCATTGCACAGGGAAGGGCAGCCGCAGCCGGCGTAGGTATCACAGCTAAGAAGCCTGAGCATAACGGTAAGGGTATCATTATGGCAGCTATGGTCGAAACATATGCTATCCTTGCTCTTCTTGTATCTATCCTTATAATAAACAATATAGCAGTTTGATAAGAACGGAGGAATACAATGTCCGGTCTTGAAAATATTCTGAGTATAATAGACTCACAGCAGAAAGAAAACGAAAAAAAGATAATGGATCACGCCGAAAATAAGGTCAGGGAAATAATGTCCGAAGCCGAAGATAAAGCCGATAAAGCCTATAAGGAATATATCCAGCGCGCAACATTAAAGAACGAGCATGACTACAATACTGCCTGTTCTTCAATTGATTCAGCAATGAAGCGAAAGATCCTCGAATATAAGGTAAAACGCATCAATGAAGCAATTGAAAAGGCATATCAGAAGCTCCATAACCTTCCGGACACTGAGTATTTTCAGCTTATAGAAAAGCTTGCAAAACGTGATCTCCGCAAAGGAGACGGTGTGATTTCCATGTGCAGCAATGATCTTAAAAGACTTCCGGCTGATTTTAAAGACAAACTTTCAAAAGCAGCCTCAGATAAAGGCGGCAGTATAACGATCTCGGATGAACCAGCTGATATTGCCGACGGCTTCATTCTCACATACGGAAACATTTCTGAGAATTATAGTTTTCGTGCTGTACTTGAAGCCGAAAAAGAAACTGTTAGAGACATAACTGCAAGAGAGTTATTCAGGTAGGTGAAAGGATGAGCAAAACAGAATATGCAAGCGCAGTTGCAGCTATAAAAGCTATGGAATGTACTCTCCTGAGCCACAATGACATAGAACAGCTTATCAATACTCCGACCCTTAACGAATTAAAAACACTTCTTGAATCAAAGGCTGCTTCAAACGATATGAATGAAGTGTGGAGTATGCTCTCAACATATGCTCCCGATTGCGAAGAACTGAAGATCCTGCTTTACCGCAACGATTTTCACAACCTGAAATCCGTACTGAAAGCAATGCTCTCAGGCAGAGATCCGGCACACTATTATATTGCGCCGTCAAATGTTTCACTTGAAACACTTGTTTCCGCATTTTCTTCCAAGGAGTTTGATACGCTTCCGAAATACATGGCAGAAACTGCTGAAAAAGCCTACGAAACAGCAACGGTCACTCTTGACGGTCAGCTTTCGGATTCATATATAGACTCGGCTGCTCTTGCAGCAATGCAGAAAAGCGCAGATGAGACCGGCAACACATTCATGAAAAAATTTGCACAGCTCACAACAGTCTGTGCCGACATAAAAACTGCATACAGATGCAGTATCATGAACAAGCCGCGCCAGTTTCTTGAAACAGCCATTTGCGGCAGCAGAGAACTCGATAAAGAATCACTCATAAAAGCAGCTCTTGCCGGAACTGATCCTTTGCTGAGCTTCCTTGAAGGTACAGCCTATAAAGAGACAGCTGAAATGCTTAAAGAATCTCCGGCACAGTTTGAAAAATGGTGTGACGATGTCATGATAGATCATGCAGAATCAGCAAGAGTTATGGCATTCGGAATAGAGCCTCTTGCAGCATACTATATCGCAAAAGAAGCTGAGATCAAGAATCTGCGCATACTGAGAGTATGCAAGGAATGTGGAGCAGACCGCGAAACTATCACGGAAAGGATGAGGAAACTCTATGTATAAAGCTGCTGTAATAGGCGATAGTGCAAGTGTATCCGGATTTGCAGCACTTGGACTTTCCGTTTTTCGTGAAACTGAACCGGAAAAAGTAAAAAAACTTATCTCAAAACTCGCTGCAAGCGATTTTGCAGTGATATACATTACAGAGCCGGCGGCTGCACTTGTTAGCGACACTATAAACAAATACAGAAACAGCAAGCTGCCTTCAATAGTGCTCATTCCTTCAATAGAGGGAAATACCGGCGACGGTATGCGAGCACTGCATGAAGCCGTAGAGAAGGCAGTCGGCTCAGATATTTTGAATTAGAAAGAGGCTGATGATCCCCAATGAGCAGTATTGGAAAAATAGTAAAAATATCCGGTCCGCTTGTAGTTGCTGAGGGCATGAGAGACTCAAATATGTTCGACGTTGTCCGCGTCAGCAGCAAGAGACTGATAGGTGAAATAATCGAAATGCACGGTGACCGTGCTTCAATACAGGTATACGAAGAGACTTCCGGACTTGGTACAGGAGAAGAAGTTGAATCTACCGGTGAGCCAATGAGCGTTGAGCTCGGTCCCGGACTGATAGGCAGTATCTTCGATGGCATCCAGCGTCCGCTTGATGACATACGTAAAGCCTGTGGAAACAATCTTCTGCAGAGAGGCGTTGAAGTACCTTCACTGAAAAGAGACATTCTCTGGAAATTTGAACCTTCTGTGAAAACAGGAGATAAGGTCGTGGGCGGTGACATCATAGGAACAGTGCAGGAAACTGACATTGTCCTTCACAAGATAATGGTACCTAACGGAGTTGAAGGTACAGTAAAAACTATCGGATCCGGAGAATTCCATGTTGATGATACAGTATGCGTAATTGAGACCGCAAAGGGAGATAAGAACCTTACATTACTCCAGAAATGGGGCGTAAGAAAAGGCAGACCTTACAAGAAAAAGCTTTCTCCTGATATGCCGCTTATAACAGGTCAGCGAGTAGTCGATTGTCTCTTCCCGATAGCCAAGGGCGGAGTTGCTGCTATTCCGGGACCTTTTGGAAGCGGCAAGACTGTTACACAGCATCAGCTTGCAAAATGGGCAGACGCTGATATTATTGTATATATCGGATGCGGCGAGCGCGGCAACGAAATGACCGACGTTCTCAACGAATTTCCTGAGCTGATAGATCCTAACACAGGAAAATCACTTATGGAGCGTACAGTTCTTATCGCTAATACATCCGATATGCCGGTCGCAGCGCGTGAAGCCTCTGTTTATACAGGTATCACTATCGCTGAATACTACCGTGATATGGGCTATTCAGTTGCACTTATGGCTGATTCGACATCACGTTGGGCGGAAGCTCTGCGTGAAATGTCCGGACGTCTCGAAGAAATGCCCGGCGATGAGGGCTATCCTGCTTACCTCGGAAGCCGTCTTGCACAATTCTATGAACGTGCAGGACGAGTCATCTCAAACGGCACTGAGGGCAGGGAAGGTGCTCTTTCAGTTATCGGAGCAGTATCACCTCCGGGCGGCGATATATCTGAACCTGTATCTCAGGCTACACTCAGAATAGTCAAGGTGTTCTGGGGACTTGATTCAAATCTTGCGTATCAGCGACACTTCCCGGCTATAAACTGGCTCACGAGCTACTCGCTCTATGCAGATTCACTTGCAAAGTGGTACGATAACAACGTTTCTGTCGACTGGATGAAGAACAGATCACGTTTTATGGCTATACTCCACGATGAAGCAGAGCTTAAAGAAATAGTCAAACTTATCGGTATGGATGCTCTGTCCGCTTCCGACCGACTAAAAATGGAAACAGCGCGTTCGATTCGTGAGGACTTCCTGCACCAGCTTGCTTTTCATGAAGTTGACACCTACACAAGTCTGAAAAAGCAGCTGTTCATGATGAAGCTGATACTCAATTTCAACGATGAAGCAAATGAGGCTGTCAAGAACGGTGCGGATATAGAAGAAGTCTCAACGCTGCCGGTACGCGAAAAGATCGGACGTTTCAAATACGTTCCGGAAGAACAGACAGATGAAGAATTCAGCAGAATTTCAGTCGAAATATCCTCAGAACTTGACGATCTGCTGAGAAGGGAGCAAGACTGATGCCAAGAGAATACAGAACAATAGAAGAAGCAGCAGGTCCTCTGCTGCTCGTAAAAGACGTTGAAAACGTAACATACGGCGAACTCGCTGAGATACGGCTTACTAACGGTGAAAGAAAACGTTGCCGTGTCTTAGAAATAGACGGTACAAATGCTCTTGTTCAGCTATTTGATAATGCTGCCGGAATCAATTTAAAAGACAGCAGCGTAGTGTTCTCAGGTCATCAGATGGAACTCGGAGTTTCCGAAGATATGCTCGGACGTGTATTTGACGGTATGGGCAGACCTATTGACGATGGTCCTGAGATCATTCCTGAAATGCGAATGGATGTAAACGGTCTGCCAATGAATCCGGTTTCAAGAAAATACCCACAGGAATTCATCCAGACCGGAGTTTCGGCTATTGATGGACTAAACACACTCGTAAGAGGTCAGAAACTGCCAATATTCTCAGCAAGCGGACTTCCTCATGCGCAATTTGCTGCACAGATTGCACGTCAGGCAAAAGTCAGAGGAAAAGACGAGCAGTTCGCGGTAGTATTTGCCGCAATGGGCATAACATTCGAGGAATCTGAATACTTCGTTGACAGCTTCAGATCAACAGGAGCTCTTGACAGAACTGTTCTATTTGTAAACCTTGCAAATGATTCAGCGATCGAACGTCTTGCGACACCGAAAATGGCACTTACAGCCGCTGAGTATCTTGCATTTGAAAAGGGAATGCACGTATTGGTAATCCTTACCGATATTACAAACTACGCTGATGCACTCAGAGAAGTATCCGCAGCACGTAAGGAAGTTCCCGGAAGACGTGGATACCCCGGCTATATGTACACCGACCTCGCAACTATATACGAACGTGCAGGCAGACAGGAAGGCAAAGAGGGAAGTATTACCATGATACCTATTCTCACGATGCCTGAGGATGATAAAACACATCCTATCCCTGACCTTACCGGATATATCACTGAGGGACAGATCATCCTCTCACGTGAACTATACCGTAAGGGTATAAATCCGCCGGTAGACGTTCTGCCTTCTCTCTCACGTCTTAAAGACAAAGGTATAGGCGAGGGAAAGACCCGCGCTGACCATTCCGACACAATGAATCAGCTGTTTTCAGCCTATGCAAGAGGTAAAGACGCTAAGGAACTCATGGTAGTTCTCGGCGAAGCTGCACTTACTCCGACAGACCTCATCTACGCTAAATTCGCTGATGAGTTCGAGCGCAGATATGTTTCGCAAGGCTTTGAAAACAACCGCAGCATTGAGGATACACTCTCTATCGGCTGGGAACTCCTCAAACTCCTTCCGCGCAGTGAGTTGAGACGTATCAGAGAAGAATACCTCGTTAAATACTACGATACCCAGAAATGAGGTGACGTGAGTGGCAAGACTTAACGTTAATCCTACCCGAATGGAACTGAGCAAGCTCAAAACTAAGCTAACCTCAGCAAGAAGGGGACACAAGCTTCTGAAAGATAAGCGTGATGAACTTATGCGTCAGTTCATGAACCTCATCAAGGAAAACAAACAGCTTCGTTCAGAGGTTGAAGCTGCGATCTCAACTGCTAATAAGTATATGGCAGTAGCGGGCTCAGTAATGCAGAGAGAAGTTCTTGAGACCGCTCTTATGCTTCCGAAGCAGGAAGTTGAGCTTGAAGTTTCGGAAAAGAACGTAATGAGCGTTAATATACCGGTATTCAGCCCGAAATACCGTACAAGCGATGCTAATGATATTTATTCATACGGAACTGCGTTTACTTCGATCGACCTTGACGGTGCTGTTGCATCACTCAGCGAAGTATTCCCGAAAATGATACGTCTTGCAGAGATCGAGAAAGCGTGTCAGCTTATGGCGGACGAGATCGAAAAGACTCGCCGCCGAGTAAATGCACTTGAACACATAATGATTCCTGATTATGAGGAGACTATCAAGTTCATAACTATGAAGCTTTCTGAAAACGAAAGAAGTACCACGACTTCACTTATGAAGGTAAAGGACATGGTACTCAAACAGAATCATAATTACCACTGATAACAGCAAAACCGGGGAGTTTCCCCGGTTTTGCTTTACTATTTGATTATTGGGATAAATCAGGATCTATGAAACATATCAATTACCGTCAACACAATTATTGTGATCGAAGGAATTAAAGCTATACAACCAAATATTCTGAGAACAATTCCTAATTTCTTATGTTCTTTCTTGTTGTATAATATTGTACCAACAATAATAAGAGCCATTCCAATGCTCAAAACCATCCAAACTATCACAACTACAATAAGCAATGCTAACAATAAACTGATAAAAGCCACCTTATCATCCTCTGGATACCGATCCGATTTATTTTACAGTATCATAAGAACGCTGCCGTTAAGGCAGCGTTCTCGTTTATTACTTATTCTGTTTAGCTTCAATGTCTGCAAGAGCATCCTTACGTGAAAGATTGATTCTGCCCTGACGATCTATCTCAGTTACCTTGACAACGATCTCATCACCGACAGTAACTACGTCCTCGACCTTTTCAACTCTCTGCTTATCAAGCTTTGAGATATGAACAAGTCCGTCAACGCCTGGTACGATCTCTACGAAAGCACCGAAGTCCATAAGTCTTACAACCTTACCACGGTAGATAGCACCGACCTCAGGACCATTAGCGATAGTCTCAACGATCTGAAGAGCCTTTCTTGCGTTATCGCCATTTACACCGCTGATGAATACATTACCTTCATCATTGATGTCGATCTTAACATCACAGTCAGCGGAGATCTTCTGGATTACCTTACCGCCCTGACCGATTACTTCACGGATCTTCTCAACAGGGATCTTAGTCTGAAGCATCTTAGGAGCATACTTATTAACAGTAGCTCTTGGTTCAGGGATAGCCTTGAGTATGATCTCGTCAAGGATATAGAGACGAGCCTTTCTTGTTTTCTCGAAAGCTTCCTTGATAATAGCAGGAGTAAGACCATCAACCTTAATATCGACCTGAATAGCAGTAATACCCTTGTGAGTACCGCCAACCTTGAAGTCCATATCGCCGAAGAAGTCTTCAAGCCCCTGAATATCGACCATAGTCATGAACTCATCGCTGTCCGGCTTAGTGATAAGACCGCATGAAATACCAGCAACCGGAGCCTTGATCGGAACGCCTGCATCCATAAGAGCAAGTGTAGAACCGCAGATCGAGCCCTGAGAAGTTGAACCGTTAGAGGAGAGCACCTCGGAAACAAGTCTGAGAGCATAAGGGAATTCCTCAACCGGAGGGATAACAGGAGCGAGAGCTCTTTCAGCAAGAGCACCGTGACCGATCTCTCTTCTTCCAGGACCTCTGCTTGGCTTAGTTTCACCGACAGAATAGCTCGGGAAGTTGTACTGGTGCATATATCTCTTTGTCTCTTCTTCATCAAGACCGTCAAGCTTCTGAGCATCGCTGACAGGTCCGAGAGTAGCGATAGTAAGAACCTGAGTCTGACCTCTTGTGAAAAGACCTGAACCGTGAACTCTTGGAAGAAGACCAACTTCAGCAGCAAGCGGACGTATCTCGTCAATACCTCTTCCGTCAACACGCTTGCCCTCATAGAGCCAGTTACGAACTATCTTCTTCTGGAGCTTGTAGATGCACTCATCTATCATAGCGATCTGCTCAGGATACTTCTCATCGAAATTAGCGTGGATGTCATCAACGATAGGAGCGAGTCTCTCATCGCGGACATTCTTGTCATTAGTATCAAGAGCGAACTTAACGCGGTCAGCAGCGAAAGCCTCGATAGCATCGAACATATCGTGATCAACTTCCATAGACTCGAAAGCGAACTTAGGCTTACCGATCTGTGCGCGGATATCATTGATGAAAGCGACCATCTTCTTTATCTCTTCGTGACCTGTAAGAATGGCCTCAAGCATAGTATCCTCAGGAACTTCGTTAGCGCCAGCCTCGATCATAACGATCTTTTCAGCAGTACCAGCAACAGTAAGAACGAGATCAGTCTTTGCTCTCTGCTCAAGAGTAGGATTGAGTACGATCTGTCCGTCAACAAGACCAACAGCGATACCTGCAATAGGACCGTTCCACGGAATATCTGAGATAGAGATAGCGATAGAAGTAGCTATCATACCAGCGATCTCAGGTGAATTATCAGGCTCAACAGCAAGAACTGTCATAACAACAGAAACATCGTTTCTCATGTCCTTAGGGAAGAGAGGACGAATAGGTCTGTCAACGCAGCGTGAAGTGAGGATAGCCTTTTCAGTTGGCTTGCCTTCGCGCTTTGTGAAGCTGCCGGGGATCTTGCCCACTGAATAAAGTCTCTCTTCATAGTCAACAGAGAGAGGGAAGAAATCAACGCCTTCTCTTGGCTTTGCACTTGCAGTAACGTTAGCCATAACGACAGTTTCGCCGTATCTTACCCAGCATGAACCGTTAGAAAGTCCGCAGGTTTTTCCTGTTTCAACTACGAGCGGTCTGCCGGCATAAGTAGTTTCAAATTTTCTGTAATTTTCAAACATAATATACCTCCTGAAAAATTAAGTGTATCTATCAGGAACGAGCTCTTAGAAGTTAGAGGCAAAAACTTATAAACAGCTAGATAGCCTGATCAAAGCGCTTGCCTCTGACTTCTAAACCCGATTCTCTAATAGACGTAAAGGCAGAAGGGGAAGCCCCCTCTGCCTTAGTAAACATATGATTACTTACGGAGACCGAGCTTCTCAACGATAGCACGGTATCTGTTGATGTCCTTCTTCTTGAGATAAGCAAGAAGGTTACGTCTGTGACCAACCATCTTGAGAAGACCTCTTCTTGAGTGGTGATCGTTCTTGTGGATCTTAAGGTGAGCTGTAAGATCGTTTATTCTTCTTGTAAGGATAGCGATCTGAACCTCAGGAGATCCTGTGTCGTTTTCGTGAGTTCTGTTAGCCTCAATAACGGCTGTTTTTTCATCTTTCAGTAACATTGAAAGCACCTCTTAATAATAAATATTCCGCAAACTCAGTACAGGGTGCATATTGAGGACAAGCCCATGACCAAGTACGCGGTGATAATATTATAACACATAATTTCTCACTTGTAAAGAACTTTTTGAAAATTATACTGATATTTTTTGTTTTTTCTTAAAAAGTACATTTATATATGTAATTCACCAAAAATATTCATGTTTATTGTTGACTATTAGAAGGATTTGTGTTAAAATATAATTAGCATACACATATGAATATCATGACGGAGGTATTACTGATGAAAAAAGATGCATTCAAATATGTTTGGACTGATAAAAAACGTACACTATTCGGGCTTCCGCTTTCATTCACTCGTTATTTCCTTACTGAAACCAAGTTCATCACAAGAACAGGTTTTCTCAGTGTTGATGAGGATGAAATAGATCTCTACAAGATAACCGATAAGAAAGTAAGATTTCCTTTCTTCCAGAGACTTTTCAAATGCGGTTCAATAATAATATACAGTCGTGATGCTGACACTCCATCCAAAGAGATCCATTGCATCAAAAACGTAAGACAGGTATCCGAACTTATTGATAAATACCTTAATATTATGCGCGATAAGTACGGTATCAGAGGCAGGGATATGATGAACTTCCACGATCACTATGACGATGTGGATACAAGCAACGATTTTGATATTGTTTAAGCGGCGGTGATATAATGCTATCATTCATTACTGAAAAACAGTCTTGCTGGGACAGGCTCAAAAACGAACAGCGTCCGATATTCATTTACGGTATGGGTGACGGCGCTCTTAAGATCATGTCCGTTTTCAAGCAGAAAGAGATCGCAGTAGCTGGTATTTTTGCAAGCGATGATTTCGTAAGAGGTCATTCTTTTGAAGGATACCATGTACATAAGCTGTCAGAGATCGAAGAACTTGTCGATGATTTTGTTGTGGTGCTTGCATTTGCTGCCGGTTATCAGGAGATAGTCGACAAGATACACAGCATTGCCGCACAGCATACGCTTTACGTTCCCGATGTACCGGTAGTTGGTCAGGGAATATTCACCTATGAATACTGTCTTGAAAACGCAGAAAAGCTGCAAAAGGTCTATAACAGCCTTGCCGATGACTACTCACGTAAGGTTTATGCTAACATCATCAACTTCAAGATAAGCGGTAAGATAGAATATCTCTCTGCCGTAACGACGCCTAAATCCGACATTTACAAAAAAATAATAAAGCCGGGGCTCAATGAAGTTTACGTAGACCTTGGTGCATATAACGGCGATACCATCAAGGAACTGCTTGAATTCACTTACGGCAAGTACGCTTCGATATATGCGCTTGAACCGGACAGAAAGAACTTCAAGAAGCTTGCTAAATTCGTTGACGGCATGAGCCATGTTTACGCATATAATGCTGCCGCATGGTGCGTTGACGGTGAACTGCCATTTGCTGCAAAATCCGGAAGACAATCTGCTATATCAGCTGAGTCCTCAAATATGGTAAAGGCGTTGTCAGTCGATAGTATACTTGGCAGAAAAGCGGCAACAATAATAAAAATGGATGTTGAAGGATTTGAGCGCGAAGCTATATGGGGAGCAGCTCAGATAATCTCACATTATTCTCCGAAATTAATGGTCTCCCTATATCACAGAAACGAGGATATTTTTGAACTTCCTCTGCTGATAAAAACACTCAATCCGTCATATAAGCTGTACATCAGACATCAGCTTTATATACCGGCATGGGAGACAAATCTCTACGCAACATTATAAAAGAACAAGGGCAGTACACTTATTGTACAGCCCTTGATTTATTGAGGAGTAATTCATGGATAAGATAAACAGAATGAAGCTAATAAACGATAAGCTCTCTGAAGCTGCAAACGCTTACTATAACACAGGCGTAGCAATTATGAGTGATCACGAATACGATCAGCTATACGATGAACTCGAAGCACTTGAAAAAGAGACCGGGATAGTCCTCAGCGGCAGTCGCACACAGAAAGTCGGATTTGAAGCTGTGTCATCACTTCGTAAAGTCAGGCATGAATCAAGGATGCTGTCACTGGATAAGACTAAAATACCGGATGAACTCGAAGCATGGCTTGGTGATAACACAGGCTTCCTGAGCTGGAAACTGGACGGTCTCACGCTTGTGCTGACCTACGAAGAGGGAAGGCTCGTACAGGCTGTTACACGAGGAAACGGCGAAATAGGCGAGGACATCACCAATAACGCACTTCATATCATAGGGATACCTTCAAAGATACCTTTCAAAGGCAGAATGGTAGTCCGCGGAGAATCTCTTATGAAATACAAGGACTTTGAAATAGTGAATTCGACTACGGAAGAGGGAAGCAAGTATAAAAATCCGCGCAATCTCTGCGTTGGAACTGTCAGAAATCTCGATCCGAAGGTCACAGCGGAACGCAATATCAATTTTTTTGCATTCAATCTTGTGTCAGCTGACGGCTACGATAACAACTCATTCAAGGAGCGTCTTGACTGGCTGAATACTCTTGGTTTTCAGAGCGTACACGGAGTTACGGTTACCGCAAGCAGCCTGAAAGAGAAAATAGAGGACTTCAAATCATCTATCGCAGAGAACGAGTTTCCGTCAGACGGGCTTGTACTCATGCTTGACGATGTAGCTTACGGCAACAGTCTTGGTGAAACATCTCATGCACCGAGAAACGGTATGGCTTTTAAATGGAAAGACGAAACTGCCGATACAAAGCTTATTGAAGTTGAGTGGTCAGCAAGCCGTACAGGTCTGCTTAATCCGGTAGCAGTATTTGAGCCTGTCGAGCTTGAAGGTACTACCGTATCAAGAGCATCAGTCCACAATGCGAGTATCGTAAAGCAGTTAAAGCTCGGGATAGGCGATACATTGACAGTTTATAAAGCCAATATGATAATACCGCAGATTCTTGAAAACAAAACAGCATCCGGAAGCCTCTCTCTGCCGGAAGTCTGTCCGGTATGCGGCGGCAGTACGCAGATAATGACATCGGATGATGATGTGGAAACACTGCACTGCGTCAATAAAGAATGTCCAGCAAAGCACATTGGCAGATTTGAGCATTTTGTCCAGCGTGATGCAATGAATATCATAGGAATGTCAACAGCAACTATTGAAACTCTTGTCGATGAGGGGATTATACGTAATTTCAGCGATTTCTATCACTTAGACAAATTCAGAGACAAAATAGTATCACTTGAAGGCTTCGGCGAAAAATCTTACCAGAAGCTGCATGAAGCTATTGAAAATTCTCGCAGTACCGAACTCAGCAGAGTGCTTCTTGCAATAGGGATCCCAAACATTGGCAGAGCTGCTTCAAGACTGATAACAGGAAAGTATAAAACCCCAGAAGAACTCATATGTCTGACAGCCGAACAGCTTACATCTATCGACGGGATCGGTGACGTACTCGCCTCTGAATATGTAAGATTTTTTGCTGACGATGACAAACGTAATGAATTTCTCAAACTTATCGAAGAACTTAAAATATCAACGTCAGAAGAGACAGAAAATAATAGTTTTATAACATCCAAAACATTCGTAATAACCGGATCTGTCAGCATTTGGAAGAATCGCAGCGAACTGAAAGCATTTATTGAATCCAAAGGCGGTAAAGTATCCTCTTCAGTATCATCAAAGACAGACTATCTAATAAACAATGACAAGGAATCCGGTTCTGCAAAGAATAAAGCTGCAAAATCACTTGGTATACCGATAATAAGTGAAGAAGACTTCAAAAATATGTCTGAATAAAAAAGAAGCTGCACTTCAATGTGCAGCTTCTTTAGCTTTCTTAGCCTGCTTTTCGACGTACATTATTGCGTCTGCTTTTTTGATAATAGTTTCAAAATCAAGATCAGAAGCAGTGTTTGTCTCATAAACGCCGATACTTGCTGAAATCTTGAATTCATAGTTCATTTTCTTATTGAAATTTTTAAGATACTCTTTCAGTTTTGAACGTATATACTTGCTTGAACACTTATCAAATACAACCGCAAGCATTTCATCACCGCCGAATCTTACACACAGCGTATCAGGCGGACAAGCATATTTCAAGGCACTTGCAACAGTCTTTATAGCAATGTCGCCGGCAGGATGCCCGTAAATATCATTAATATGCTTCAGACCATCAAGATCAGCAAGTATTACAGTTACAGGATGATTCTCGTCTGTTATGTCAGCAAGCTTTTTTTCGTACTCATAAGAGAAGCTTACGCGGTTGTAAAGACCTGTCAGACCGTCATAACGGTAAACCTGCTCTATCCTCTTCGTAAGGTAATTCTGAAATCTCATATTCATGAATCCGCCAAGACCTCTGCCGATAGAAGAAACTATCTGCGATATTGTACAAAAGCTGGTGAGATCAAATTCCTTAAAGTGAAAGCAAACGTATCCGATAGGACTGTTCATGAAATCAATAACATTGAATATCAGCGGCATACCGCTGTTAAGGAGCTTATCAAGATCCGGAACGATCAAATCAATATTAAAGTCATACTGTTCGCCGTTCTTGGAATCAGTATCATAGAACATAAACATATCCGAGTCCACACCGCTTGGAACAAGGCTCTCGAAATGATTGAACGTATAATCAAGACAGCTTTTATTTATAAGGCAACACATATCGTGGATCACACTATTTTTAAGTTTTTGTGAAGCCTGAGCGATAGTCTCAGAGGAATTCATTCGATCTGTCATATCCGAGAGAACGCGCGCATCGTCCTGATACTGATAAAAATGGTCGTTGAATCGCTGGATATTGTTTGTATCGAAGCTTTCAGCGAGGGTATCACAGCCACACGATTCATTGATTATAAGTTTAGGCTCAACATATGTAAAATCAGGGTACACATTTTCATCAATAGCACGTTCAACTATACAAGCAATGGTTTTAGCAAGTTCAATTCCGGAACATCTGACAGATGAGATTCTCGGTACAGTATAATTGATCTCATCAATACCGTCAAAACCCGTAACAAGCACATCATTCGGAATACGGTATCCGTTACTTGAAAGGACTCCCGAAACATTTATAGCCATAATATCATTAGCACATACTATCGCCTTTGGTATCTTTCCCGAAGCAACAAGCTTTTCAGCAGCATCAATAGTCGGTCTTGCCCAGAACTGACCATAACTGATCATATCATCGGAAAATGGGATAGAGTGTTCTTTCAGAACTTCCTTGAAAACTTCTTCGCGCTGATCTGAATAAGGATTGCCTTTATATCCGGCAAACATATGAAGATCAGTAATGCCGTGACAGCAAATAACGTGCTCAACGATCTTTCTGAAACCAGCAGCATAGTCAAAAGCAACATTCATACATCCTTCATAAATGCCGTCAACAACAATGACCGGAGTATCATGCTCTTTAGCCCGTTTAATCAGTTTCTCGGTTATTGTTTTGGACTTGATCTTTTCATGCATTATGATGACAACATCGGATTTATCATACCTTACAAGATCAAAAACAGAAGCTTCCGCTCTGATAATACTCTCATTCCAGTAAATATCTGAGGCGATGTCATAGATAAACAGAGCAATGCCAAGTTTATTCAGCGAGTCGTTCAGCTTTGAGATAAACCTGTAATTCTCCTGCTCATGCAACCTTGAAATACACAGGGAAACCATTTTTTTGCCGTTTATCATTTTAACACCCCCGGAACAAATTCTTTCATACTCTTTCACTAAACCTACTACATATTTTTATTATATCACGTTTCAACAACGATTTCAACTGCTTTTATAAATTTACTGTGTAAGATCAATTAAAACTATGTTATAAACAAGTGAGTGATATATTGTTAAAACGTACTTGCAATTTTCACATAGATATAGTATAATGTATTTGGTGGATGATAGATCCACCAGGATAAATATGAAAAACCAATGGAAATGTGGTGACAGTATGGAACAGATAATTAAAAGTGACAAAAACACAGAAAATGGTACAGTAATATATACAGTTGCTATGAGAGGACTCGTAGCTTTCCCTAAAATGGTAATGCACTTTGATGTATCGAGGGATAAATCAGTAAAGGCGATCGAACGTGCACTGAAGGACGGAGGAAAGCTATTCCTTGTAACCCAGCACGAAGCATATGTCGATGATCCTAAAGCATCAGATCTTTACAAGGTCGGCGTTGTAGTCGACATAAAGCAAGTCCTGAAGCTGCCGGATAATATAATGAAAGTCCTTGTTGAAGGTGTTTACAAAGCAAATCTTGTACGCCTTATTGATGACGGCGACGCTCTAAGAGCGGAGGTCAAGCGTACTCCTACCTATTCAAGAACAAAGGTAGACGAGGTCGAGGCAGAAGCACTGATGCGTTCAGTAAAGGACA
>ONAI01000041.1 GCA_900315755.1 uncultured Ruminococcus sp. | reverse complement strand
CGGATCAGATAGCCTCCAACAAAGCCTGCTCCGCCAATTATCAATGCTTTCATATACTCACTCCTATATCATATCTCTCCGGAAAGGACTCCGCAGAGTCTTTTTATAATAACTTTTTCATTGAATTCGCTTATTGCTCTCTGACGTGCAGCTTTTCCGTATTTTTCACGAAGCCGAGCATCGCCGGCGAGCTTATTTATCGCTTCTGCAAGAGCATCCGCGTCAGAAGGCGGAACGGTAAGACCGGTCTCGCCGTGTATACTAACGTAAGGCACTCCCGAAGGAAGCGAGGTATTTATGACAGGCTTTCCGCAGACCATAGCCTCAAGCTGGACTATACCGAATGCCTCGCTCTTCTCGACCGAAGGCAGAACGAATATATCGCAGTCTGAAAAAGCCTGTATCAGTTCCTTCTGCGGCAGGAATCCCATAAAATGCACTTTGTCCTCAATACCGCTGTTATGCGCCTTTTCACGAAGCTGCGATTCGAGCTCGCCGTCGCCTGAGATAAAGAGCTCGCAGTTTTCGGTCTTGGCAAAAGCGTCCAACAGGACATCCGCCCCCTTATAGTATACGAGTCTTCCGCTGAAAAACACCTTAACGCTGCTCTTATCGCTGCATTTTTCGGTAAGGAACGGCGCTTTTCCGGCGCGGTCATAGAATTCAGGCACGATACCATAGGGAACTACCCTGCATTTTTCGCGGAATTCCGGCAGATAGGAAGAGCCGTTGATGTGTCCCTCAGTTGCAACGAGTATGCGGTCGGCTCTTTTGAGCAGACTCCGCATGAACGGCTTATACAGCAACAGAAGCTTCTTCTGCTTCACAACATCGCTGTGCCATGACACAACAACTCTGCCCTTGTACCCCGACAAAAGCAGTGCAGCATCCGCAAGCGGAAACGGTACATGGATGTGTACCACATCGGCTTTTTTTGCCATTTTACGGAATTTCCTTATAAATGAGAACGAAAGCGGACACGAAAAGTAAGTTCCGAGACTGCCTGCACGGGTAACGTCCACACGGTTTATCTTTTCGCGGCAGCCCTTGCCTCTTCCGTCGCGGCAGACGAGAACTTTAACATCTATATCTTCAAGCTTATTCAGTTCCTCGGAATATTGCCTTATAACGGTCTCTATACCGCCTATATGCGGATAGTAGGCTTTATTAACTTCAAGCACCCTGAGCCTTTTTCCGCTCATTCTCTCACCTCAGTATTCATAGAGTTTATTATCAAAGATCACGCCGTCATCTGTCCATTCTAACGTAGTATCTGCGTGTGTATCCTCAAACAGCAAACGATATACCACGCCCTTATCCCTGACGTAATACTCCGCTCCGGCACAGCCTTCAACGGAAGCCTTCGTCTTTATGATACAATGCTTTCCGTCCGGACTTTTAAGCTTTTCAGGATCATCAGGCATCTTTCCTAAACCAAACAGCTTCAGGATCAAAACGAGCGTCAGCGGTATCTCGGCAAATATTACTGCGAACATCACAAGAAAAGTTCTGAGTATTTTAAAAGAAGCCTTGCTTTCTGATACAGCTACCAAAAAAGAAGCCAGAAGTCCCAGAATGCTCAGATACAAGGCAACTGAACACAGAAGCTCTATATTATAGCCTGTCACTTTTCCGATAATTATAATCCTGTCATCGTTCTGAACTCTTTCCAGCACGATCAGTCCAATGAGGGAAAGCAGTCCTGCAATTACGCACAGCAGTCTCACACGCTTAATATTCATAAAGATCACCATTGTATATGATGCCGTCGTCTGTCCATTCAAGCTCCGGTAAAGGTTTGCCGGCATCGAAGATATACCGGTAGATGACACCGCTGTCCTTGATATAGAATTTATATTTTGAATTGCCGAACCAGTCCTCGTCCTCTATCCTGACGATATAATGGTCTCTGTCGGGACTATTTATGCGTGAAGCCTCTCTGAAATCCCCGAAAGAAGACACAACAATGATAAACACAGTTAACCCTGCCTCAGCAAGTGCCGCCGCAATGGGCAGCACAGGATTGATCCTTTTCTGCTCATCCGGACTTCTCTTCTTTTTCAGAAACATAGCCAGCAATATGCCGTTGCACACCCAAGCTATGCAATATAACGCAATGCTGATATGATCTCTGGTATATTTACCGATGAAAACACGCTTTCCGCCGTCCTCTATACCGGCTATCAGCATCAAAGCTGCAATGGCAGCGACAGCGATGATCTTCAAAACCGTCTTGAAAACCTTCATCACAGCAATTCCTCATAAACGCTCCACAATATCTCTGCTGAATGTTCCCATGTAAAGGTCTTAGCTCTTTCGAGACCGCGTACCGAGAGGTCTTTCCTCAGTTTATCGTCCTTGTAAAGACGGTAAAGTCCCTTTGCAATGCTCTCTACCGAGTAAGCGTCACAGATAACAGCGCAGTCTCCCGTGACCTCAGGCAGAGAAGCCTCTCCGGAAGCAAGCACCGGTACTCCGCAAGCCATAGCCTCAAGCGGCGGCATACCAAATCCCTCATAGATCGAAGGGAATACAAATGCCAGCGCACCGCACATGAGCGGGTTCATGTCCTCTGACGGCACATATTTCGTGAATATCACCTTATCCTGCAAACCCAGACGCTCCACACGCGCAAATATACCGTCATAGAGCCAGCCCTTGCCGCCGGCAAGCACCAGCTTCGGACATTTGTCCCCAAGCTTCTTAGCAAGCGCATTATATGCGCTGATGAGCCTTTCAAGGTTCTTTCGCGGCTCGATAGTACCAAGATAGAGGAAGTAATCGCCCTCGATACCGAGCGATTCCTTCACCTTCGGTATGCGTTCAGGCTCAGTACACGGATGAAACTTTTCAAGATCAACGCCGCAGGGAACAACTCTTATCTTTTCCTCATGCTGCGGAAAATATTTGATTATCTCGCATTTTGAGAATTCAGAATCGGTTACGATAATATCAGCGCGTTTCATGGACTTCTTCAGACCTGTATTGAGCATTACCTTAGTTCTGCCCCTGACAGTCTCCGGAAAAGCCTTGTATACCATATCATGAACTGTCACAACTGTTTTTCCATGCACTCCGGGTGGAACAATATAATTGAAAAAATGGGTTATATCAGCTTTTTGACCAAAGAAATGCGAATACGGCACCGGAACGAACGTCGAAGCCGCACGATACATATATCCGGAAAAATGTACGAGGTTAGTTTTTATATTATCTCCTGCAAACGGACTTATACGCTCAAGCTTGATATGATCGTCTTTGCGCGAGAAAAAATTATAGGAATACTCATTTTCGGGATGAAGCTTTGCAAGCGCCATTGTCTGACCGGCTTCACACCAGCCTATACCCGTCATTCTGTCGCTCACGAGCGGCAGTGCATCAAACTGGATATTCATATCCCGCCTCTTTTCATAAAACTTTGACAGCTAATAACATGGGGCGGACTGCGCCGCCCCTATTGATTCTTAACCGATTATTTCCTTGACCTTGATCTCTTTTTCAACACGGTCGAGGTCATTCTTTACCATTCTCTCAACGAGATCTGAGAATGAGATCTCGCGCTTCCAGCCGAGAGTCTTTTCAGCCTTTTCTGGATTTCCGAGAAGAATATCTACCTCAGCAGGACGGAAGAACTTCTTGTTTACCTTAACGATAGTCTTGCCGTTAGCCTTGTTGATACCGATCTCATCAACGCCTTCGCCCTTCCACTCAACTTCGATGTCAACGTGCTTGAAAGCAGTCTCAACGAATTCGCGGACAGTTCTTGTTTCATTTGTAGCGATTACATAGTCATCCGGCTTATCCTGCTGGAGCATGAGCCACATAGCCTTAACATAGTCCTTGGAGTGACCCCAGTCACGCTTTGAGTCCATGTTTCCGAGTTCAACATAGTCCTGAACGCCAAGCTTGATACGTGCAACAGCGTCTGTGATCTTTCTTGTTACGAATTCAAGACCTCTTCTCTCTGATTCGTGGTTGAAGAGGATACCTGAGCAAGCGAACATACCATAGCTCTCACGGTAGTTCTTTGTGATCCAGTGACCATAAAGCTTAGCAACGCCGTATGGGCTTCTTGGATAGAAAGGAGTTGTCTCGCACTGCGGGATAGCCTGTACAAGACCGAACATCTCAGATGTTGAAGCCTGATAGAAACGGCACTCCGGCTTTACGATACGGATAGCCTCAAGCATATTTGTAACACCGATAGCGTCGATGTCAGCAGTACCAAGCGGAGTATCCCAGCTTGTTGCAACGAATGACTGTGCAGCGAGGTTATAGACCTCATCTGCCTGAGAGATCTTCATAGCAGAGATAAGTGAGACCGGATCTGTCATATCAGCATAGATAAGTGTTACCTTATCCTTGAGGTGTGCAATGTTGCCGTAATCAACAGTAGCCTTTCTTCTCCAGATACCGTAAACGTTGTATCCCTTTTCGAGAAGAAGCTCTGCGAGATAAGATCCATCCTGACCTGTAATACCAGTGATAAGTGCGTTTTTCATTAGTTTTTTACTCCTTTATGTTAATTTGGATAAATCATATTTTATCAGACAAGTTCATTTCTGCCCTGTTCCTTGAGTTGGGCAATGACTTTCTTGACATCCTGTGTATTGTTCTTCGAGCATACAAGAAGAACATCATCTGTATCAACGATTATTATGTCTCTTGTACCGATAGCTGCAACAAGTCTCTTTCCGCCGCAGATAGTAGTGCGCTTGGAATCAACTGTTATAACATCGCCGTCAACATAATTCTTGTCATCATCTGTTTCGTTTATACGTTCAACAGCAAGCCAGCTTCCGACATCATCCCAGCCGAAACTGCCGGGGAGAGTATATATATCATCAGCTTTCTCCATGATACCGAAGTCGATAGATTCGGATGTGAAAGCAGAGAATTCCTTAACAAGAGTCTCTGTATAGGACTGTGTTCCGAAACTTTCTCCGATACGCAGTGCGCCCTCATAAATATCAGGCATGAATTCCTTGAGGTTAGCCATAACGGAAGAGATCTTCCAAACGAACATACCGCTGTTCCAGAGATACTTTCCTGAAGCAAGGTATTTTTTTGCGGTTGCAAGGTCGGGCTTTTCAACGAAGCGCTCAACTTCATAAGCGCTGCCTGCTTCCTTGCCGAAATTGATATATCCATAACCTGTTTCAGGATAAGTCGGAGTGATACCGATAGTAACGAGGTTCTTGCCCTGTTCAGCGACTTTAACAGCCTTTTTGAGTGTGCTTACATAGATGTCTTCATAACCGATAAGATGATCGGAAGGAAGCACAAGCATAATAGCGTCATCATATTTTCTGCCGATAACAGCTGCCGCAAAGGCAATACAAGGTGCTGTATTTCTTGCACACGGCTCGGCAAGTATATTTTCTGCCGGAACATCCGGGAGCTGATCCTTAACGAGATCTGTATAAGCCGCATTGGTAACGATGAAGACATCCTCCGGTGCTACCATAGGGCTGAGTCTCTTAACAGTCTTCTGGATCATAGTCTCGCCGTCTGAAGTAAGTGAAAGGAACTGCTTCGGACAGTTATTGCGGCTCTTTGGCCAGAAACGTTCGCCTCTGCCGCCAGCCATGATTACTGCTGTGATTTTCATTTGCTACTCTCCTCTTTTTCGTTTATCTGATGCTGAACTGGCAGAATGCCCTCTTCCGTTTCCGCATTTGTCTTTCCGGGGAAGAGCATTGTTTTCAGCGTCATAAGGATTATCTGAAGGTCCATACGCACGGAGAAATTCTCGATGTACATAAGATCCATTTTCAGCTTGTCATAGGGCGAAGTATCATAAACGCCAGTTACCTGAGCATAACCGGTAAGACCTGCCTTTACTTTAAGGCGGTATTCAAACTCCGGCATCTCTTTCTTATATTCCTCAGTAAGCTCCGGTCTCTCAGGGCGAGGACCGACTACTGACATATCTCCGCGAAGTATATTGAAGATCTGCGGGAACTCATCCAATCTGAATTTACGCAGTATCTTTCCGACAGGCGTGATCCTGTCATCTTCTTCGGAAGCAAGACGCGGCTTACCGTCTTTCTCGGCGTCAACGATCATACTTCTGAATTTATAGACGTAGAATTCCTTGTGGTCGATGGTAAGTCTTTTCTGCTTGTAAAGCACCGGACCTCCGTCGTAGAGCTTTATAGCGACAGCTGATACGAGCATGAACGGCAATGCCGGAACAAGCACCACAAGTGAGAATACTATATCAAAAACACGCTTGATAAGTCTTTGCTCAAAATCAAGACCGTAGTTGCGGCAAAGCAGAAGCGGAGTATCAAACAGACGTATATCATCCGCACCGCGGACTATAATATCCGAGATCTTCGGTGCTATGTATGCACGGATAGATCTTTCAAAGCAGAATTTAAGGTAATCGTTACGCAATTCAGCAGGTATATCGCAGATGATAACGCCCTCGTATTTGAGTATCTGCTCTTTGATAACATCTGGATCCTCGTTTATGCTAACAGATTCACAGATCATATACTTATCAACGCGCTGGCTCATTTTAAGCACCAGTGCAGCCGCCTGATGGCTTCCATAGAGTATTATCAGTTTTCGCGGCGGATATATCATGAAATATATCTTTCCCGTAAGCATAGTCCACAGGGAAATGAATGCGAAATCGGCAAATGTCACGATCACCATAGGTGAAGCATCAAGGAAATGTCTGCCGACAAGGCTGATAACAAAATACTCAGTAAAATTAACGCAGACCATTGATATTATCTGTGAATATATCATATCGGTCTTTTTTAGATAGCCAAGCTTGAAGCCGCCGTAAGCTTTGAAGAAAATCGCGATAAGCATTGCATAAACGCCTATCAGCACCCAGTTTCCTCGTCTGTAATAGGGCAGAACGATCGAATCACTGTAATACCTGTACCACAGAAAGGCAAACATAGCTGTGAGAACTCCCAGCAGCACCATTGCCGAACCAAAGGTAATAAATCTTTTATACAGATCTCTTTTACTGTTCATAATTTTTTAGCACAGTCCTTTTTTGAAGTCTCCTGAAGTTTATATCTCTTAATATCTATCAAAAAGCCGCAAAAATAACGGCTCATAGTCATTATAGCAAATTGTTACGGATATGTCAATAGAAAAACCGTTTTTTTATAGCCAGCAATAATTCCGGGCTATAATAATATCCACAGGAGAATTCGCTCCGCAAAAAAAGAGTCCGGCTGGAAATCTTACCGGACTCTTTTATCTGTTAGCGTTGAATCATTAACTGAAATGATTCTGGTATCCGTCACCCCAGAAATAGAGGTAACCGTGATTAAATGAAGCTGTATCATCAAAATAGAGTCTTACGGCATTTATCACTTGTTCAGTAACATAGTCGCAGTAGCTTCCATTGAAAGCATAATACTGGCTTCCTGTAAACTGACCCGGCTGTGTAAGCACAGCTGAGATCGAGTCAGGGAACAGAGGACTGTTCACTCTGTTCATAACGACTTCTACTACCTTTGCCTTTTCGGTTTCTGAGATCCAGCATGAGCCAGCCTCATGACCAACGATATTGCAAAGGATTATGAAATCTTCATCTGAGACCGGAAGACCATTGTCCTCGTCTTCCTCATCATCAGTGGTATCAGCCTCTTCCTCAGAAGCCTCAGTTTCCTCAGACTCTGTCTCTTCCGGAACAGGCTCTGCTTCTGTTTCAGCTTCGGTCTCAGGAACTGTAACCTCTTCTTCCTGGACTGGTGCAGCAGCAGCTTCGGCAGCTGTGTTATCTGCAATGACTTCTGCCGGCTGAGGTTCTGTTACGATCTCCTCAGGCTCAGTAGTTTCTGAAGCAGTAGTTTCTGAAGCAGCAGTTGTTGTAATATCTTCAGTAGTTGTAGTTGCGATTGTAGTAACGATTGTGGTTGTAGTGCTAACAGAAGTTTTTTCGGCAGCGAACATCATTTCTTCACTTGCGGGCTCTACGATTTCCAAAGTATTGCTTGAATTAACATCCGGTGCCGAGTTGCTGGCAACGAATAACCCGCTAAAGAGACAAACTATGATAGTTCCGAAGATGGTCGCTACGTGTTTAGCTTCTCTCATCAACTCATCCTTTCGTGAAAATTGAAACGTTTCGATCCGGTTTTTCCGAACCGTGTGTAATGATAACACATAACCCGGAAAATGGCAATAGTTTTGAAACTTTTTCCATTTTGCGCCCAAAAATGAAAGGTGGAAAGTCTCGCATTAGTGTACAACACCACAAATTTTATGAACTCTAAATGAACTATTTGTTAATCTGGCATTAACAAATCAAAGATTATAACATTAAAAAATTACAAAATCGTAACATTTCAGCAGCATTTTTAATAACTATCTGTATATTTCTGGCTTTCGGTCAGCACTTTTCTGTCTCATTTTTCACCCCTTTCAGCAGCATTTTTTATGTTCCACAACTCACTTTTGCAACATTTTCCCACCTTGTAAATATCTATTCAGACGCTTTTCAAAAAATGACAAACCGGTAAATTTTATACATTCCGGCATATCGTTTCTGGTCTCAAATCATATTCTTTATTACCACTTTGTAACATTTTTTCCGTTTCTTTACCGTTCCCGAAAAACACAAAAAGCGTCCCTTTTCCAACCGAAAAAAAGACGCTTTATATTATATATTATAATAGTATATCTCAGAATGCCATTTTAGCTTCGAGATAAGCAACGAGGTCGTTGATGTTTACTCGCTCCTGTTCCATAGTATCACGATCACGAACTGTTACGCAGTTATCCTTTTCAAGAGTATCGAAATCGTATGTAATGCAGAACGGTGTTCCGATCTCATCCTGACGGCGGTATCTCTTACCGATAGTACCTGTCTCATCGAAGTCTACCATAAACTTCTTTGAAAGCATCTCGTAAACTTCCTCTGCCTTTGGAGTAAGCTTCTTCACAAGCGGCAGAACAGCGCACTTATAAGGTGCAAGTGCAGGGTGGAAGTGCATAACTGTACGAACTTCCTTCTTTTCATTGCCGTTCTTGTCAGTAGAAACGAGTTCTTCCTCATCGTAAGCCTCAGTAACGATAGAGAGGAAAAGTCTCTCAACACCGAGTGAAGGCTCGATAACGTACGGAATGTACTTCTCATTTGTTTCAGGATCGAAATATTCAAGAGACTTACCGCTGGTATTGATGTGCTGTGTGAGGTCATAGTCAGTTCTGTCTGCTACGCCCCAGAGCTCGCCCCAGCCGAACGGGAAGAGATACTCGAAATCTGTTGTAGCCTTTGAATAGAAGCAGAGCTCTTCCTGATCATGGTCACGGAGACGGAGGTTTTCCTCTTTAAGTCCGAGTGAGAGGAGGAAGTTCTTGCAGTAGCTTCTCCAATAATCGAACCATTCAAGGTCTGTACCGGGCTTGCAGAAGAATTCAAGCTCCATCTGCTCGAATTCACGTACACGGAATATAAAGTTACCAGGAGTTATTTCGTTACGGAAGGATTTACCTACCTGTGCAACACCGAAAGGCACTTTTTTACGTGTAGTTCTCTGTATATTTGCAAAGTTTACGAAAATACCCTGTGCAGTCTCAGGACGGAGATAGAGTTCAGCCTTGCTGTCCTCAGTAACGCCCTGGAAGGTCTTGAACATAAGGTTGAACTGACGGATGTCGGTAAAATTCTGCTTGCCGCAGTTAGGACAGGTGATACCTTTTTCCTTGATGTACTCCATCATCTTCTCATTCGACCAGCCTGCAACATTAGTACCATCAAAATCCTCGATAAGGTTATCAGCACGATGACGTGTCTTACACTCCTTACAATCCATAAGAGGATCTGAGAAACCGCCGATGTGTCCTGAAGCTACCCATGTCTGTGGGTTCATGAGAATAGCAGAATCAAGACCTACATTGTATTTATTCTCCTGAACGAATTTCTTGAGCCAAGCCTTCTTGATGTTATTCTTGAGTTCAACACCAAGCGGACCGTAGTCCCATGTATTTGCGAGACCGCCATAGATCTCAGATCCAGGGTATACAAAGCCCTTAGACTTGCAAAGATCAACGATCTTATCCATAATTTTTTCACTGTTTTTCAGCATAAAAAGACCTCATTTCAATATTTTATCCGGAAAATGCTCCCCGGCAATGATTATCTATTATATTGTAAGATAAAACGCTTAAAATGTCAAGAGGGGAAGCGGTAATAGTTTTCTGATTCAAGTGAAACAGGCATAAAATATGTGTGCTAATGTTTCATGTCATTGCAATACAGGCTTTTAAGTCAAAACACGCGCTTTATATATTATAATAGTATACCTGAATATCACATTGTCAAAATCCACTGACCGCGCGATCAGCCGCGCCATAAATTGTTTAAAACGCCGAAAATGTATAAAACCCTTGACAAAGAGAGATAATAGTGATAAATTATAGTTAGCACTCGAAGAGATAGAGTGCTAAAAGCTTGGAGAAAGGTGTGAGTTCAATGGACGACAGAAAGCTGAAAATACTTGCTGCCGTAATTGATGAATACGTCAGAACCGGCGAACCAGTCGGATCAAAAGCTATCTCTAAGCTCGATAATATAAAGGTTTCTGCCGCTACTATCAGAAATGATATGGCTGCTCTCGAACAGATGGGCTACCTCGAACAGCCCCACACCTCAGCAGGACGTGTTCCGACCTTCGCCGGATACCGTCTTTATATCGACGAACTTATGACTCTCCCCGATCTTCCGGATGATGAGAAAAAACGTCTCGATAATATGCTCGGCGATGAGGATACTCCAGAAGAACTCCTCGTTCAGAATGCTGCTGCCGCTCTGACTGAGATAACTCAGTGCGCGGCCGTTGTTACAAATTCTGTACCGCGCTTCTCGGTAATATCCAAGGTAGAGGTAATTCCTACCGGCAAAAGACTTTACGTTATCCTGCTGATAACTTCTAACGGAAGCATCAAGAATAAGGCTTGCAGACTTGAATTCGATCTCAGCCATGAACAACTCGAATTCTTTTCACATTATATAGAAGAGAATCTCAGCGGCATCTCAGTCAATGATCTCTCCGAGGAAGTCCTCGATAAAATGGTCGCAGCCGTAAGCGCTTACATGGTATCGCTTTTCCCCCTCGTAAGAGGTATCTGTGAACTCTCCGAGGATCTCCGCCAGCAGGAACTCACCATAAGCGGCGGAGAAAAACTCCTCTCCTGTGAGGACCTCGATAAAATGGAAGTCATAAGATTCATCGAACATAAAAATGAACTCTCTGATGTACTCGAAGATACTTTCAGCGGTATACAGGTGAAGTTCGGTTCGGAAAACGACAGCTTCGCGATCGGCAATTCAAGCCTGATCGTCTCAAAATACCGCAAAGACGGTAAAGAAGCCGGCTCTCTCGGCGTTATAGGTCCTATGAGAGTCGATTATAAAAAGATAATCCCTTACGTCGATTACCTGACTCAGAAGATCTCTTATCTGATGTCAGGCGGCGAAGATGACATGATATCCGGCACGGTCGCTGAAACCGACCTGACGCCATAGGAAAGGAGTATGACTGATGAAAGAAAACAACATCCAGAACGAAAATGAGATCGCTGCGGACGAAAATACAGAACAGTCCGTGGAGATCAACGAAGAACTCATCGAAAAGGCTATCGAAGCTTCTGAATCAGAGAACGATCAGGACGAGGACGACGCTGTAAGCGAATACAACGATACAGCAACCCAGTTCGCCGAACTCGAAGAACAACTCGAACAGGCTAATGATAAGTATCTCCGCCTTTATGCTGAGTACGATAACTACCGTAAGCGTACAGCGAAGGAAAAAACAGAAACTTACCAGAATGCCTCTGTTAAGTGTATCGAGGATCTTCTACCGGTAGTAGACAGCTTTGAAAGAGCTCTTGAAGCCGACTGCGCCGATGAAAACTTCAAGAACGGTATGCAGATGATATTCGGACAGCTGAAAGCATTCCTCGATAAGATGAATGTTACAGCGATCGAAGCACTCGGCGCTGAATTCGATCCGAATTTCCATAACGCTATCCAGCAGCAGGAAGGCACTGATTACGAAAGCAATCACGTTTGTGCTGTTTATCAGAAGGGCTATATGCTCGGCGATAAACTCGTAAGACCTGCTATGGTAGCAGTGGCAGTATAGGTATTTAACCATTAGCTTTGAGCTAAAACAGCAATTCACAGTTAATAAGAAAATTTTAATACGTCCGCACAGCGGACACCATTAGCTGACAGCTAATGGTTCATATACAGGAGGTTTTATTATGAGCAAAATTATCGGTATCGATCTTGGTACAACAAACTCTTGCGTAGCTGTTATGGAAGGCGGTAACGCAGTTGTTATCCCAAACAGTGAGGGCGCAAGAACAACTCCTTCAGTAGTCGCTTTCACCAATAACGGCGAGCGTCTCGTAGGTCAGGTCGCTAAAAGACAGGCTATCACAAACCACGACAGAACTGTTTCTTCTATCAAGAGACACATGGGTTCTGATTATAAAGTTACTATCGACGATAAAAAATACACTCCTCAGGAGATCTCGGCTATGATCCTTCAGAAGCTCAAGGCTGATGCAGAGGCTTACCTCGGCGAGCCTGTTACTGAGGCTGTTATCACTGTTCCTGCTTACTTCACCGACTCACAGAGACAGGCTACTAAGGACGCAGGTCAGATCGCCGGTCTTACTGTTAAACGTATCATTAACGAGCCAACTGCTGCTGCACTTTCCTACGGTATCGACAAGGAAGAAGAGCAGACCGTTATGGTTTACGACCTCGGCGGCGGTACATTCGATGTTTCTATCATCGAAATGGGTGAAGACGTTCAGCAGGTACTCGCTACCGCTGGTAACAACCGTCTCGGCGGCGACGACTTCGATCAGCGTATCATCAACTGGATCGTTGAAGAGTTCAAGAAGGCTGAGGGCATCGACCTTTCACAGGATAAGATGGCTGCTCAGAGACTTAAAGACGCTGCTGAAAAGTCCAAGATCGAACTTTCATCCACAACAACTTCAAATATCAACATCCCGTTCATCACTGTTGACGCTTCAGGTACTCCTAAGCACCTCGACCTCACACTCACACAGGCTAAGTTCAACGAACTCACAGCAGACCTCGTTGAGGCTACTATGGGACCTGTAAGACAGGCTCTCAGCGACAGCGGACTTCAGATCTCTGAGATCAACAAGGTTCTCATGGTCGGCGGTTCTTCAAGAATCCCAGCTGTTCAGGAGGCTGTTAAGAAGCTCATCGGTAAGGATCCTTTCAAGGGCATCAATCCTGATGAATGTGTTGCACTCGGTGCTGCATATCAGGGCGGCGTTCTCGGCGGCGACGTTAAGAACGGTCTGCTCCTTCTCGATGTAACTCCGCTTTCACTCGGTATCGAGACAGCCGGCGGCGTATGCACAAAAATGATCGAGAGAAATACAACTATCCCTACAAAGAAGTCACAGGTATTCTCAACATATGCTGATAATCAGCCTGCTGTTGACATCAATGTACTTCAGGGTGAGCGTGAATTCGCAAGAGATAACAAGCAGCTCGGTACTTTCCGTCTCGATGGTATCGCTCCTGCTCCAAGAGGAATCCCACAGATCGAAGTAACATTCGATATCGACCAGAACGGTATCGTACACGTTTCCGCTAAGGACCTCGGTACAGGCAAGGAGCAGAATATCTCCATTACAGCTTCAACAAATATGTCCAAGGACGACATCGAGAAGGCTGTAAAGGAAGCAGAGCAGTACGCTGCTGAGGATAAGAAGCGCCGTGAGGAAGTTGATAACAAGAACGAAGCTGAAAACCTCGTATTCCAGTGTGAAAAGGCTCTTGCAGACTTCGGCGATAAGGTATCAGCTGACGAAAAGGCTAACATCGAAGCTAAGTGTACAGCACTCAAGTCTGCTATCGAAGCTAATAACAACGACGAGATCAAGTCTCTCAAGGAAGAACTCCAGAAGGCATTCTATGATCTCTCAGCAAAGATCTATCAGCAGGCTAACCCGAACGGCGGCGGAATTGATCCTTCACAGTTCGCTAATATGGGCGGAGCTGCACAGGCAGACAACAGCAATAACGGCGGCGACGATGTAGTTGACGCTGACTTCACAGAAGTTTGATAAATGAGCAGCGATTTCAGAAAAAAGCTGATAACTGTTATCCTTATAGCGCTACTTGCTGCGGCAGCGTGGTACGGTCTCAAATGGTTCGGTGAGACATCCGAAGACGGTTCGGATAATACCGGACATCAGCAGTACGAACAGCAGGTAAGCGATGTAGCTAAATAAATTTTTAGGGCGAAACTTGTTTCGCCCTAAAGGTGTATAAGTAAGGGATGCGGAGAAAGAGTTACGACGCTCGTATGTTACAGCGTTGAAGCCAGCGGAGGCTCTCCGCCGCCCTAAAGGTGTATATAGTAGGGGATGCGGAGACTCTCCGCCCATTAAACGTTGTTTACCCTACTGAAAATTCAGTGGTTTACATAGAATCACATTGCTAAGTCGGCATCAGCCGGCTCCGCTAATACCGCAGATTGGAGAAAAATATGGCTGAAAACAAAAGAGATTACTATGAAGTGCTTGGTATCGAAAAGGGCGCTTCAGAGGACGAGATAAAAAAAGCCTTCCGTAAAAAGGCAAGAGAAAACCACCCCGATCTTCATCCGGATGATCCTTCCTATGTTGAGAAGTTTCAGGAGATAAACGAGGCTAACGAAGTTCTCTCCGATCCTGAGAAACGTGCTCGTTATGACCAGTTCGGTCACGCTGGAGTTGATCCTAATTACGGCGGCGGCGGCGACGGCTTCGGAGGTATGGGAGGCTTCGGTGACATCGGCGATATTCTCGAAAATATCTTCGGCGGCGGATTCGGCTTCGGCGGCGGTGCAAACCGCTCTAATTCCGCAAATGCTCCTAAACGCGGCTCAGACCTTCAGGAAAGCGTTGATCTAAGCTTCATGGAAGCCTGCAACGGCAAAAAGGTCGATATTAAGGTAAACCGTATGTGTACCTGCGAAGCCTGCAAGGGTACCGGAGCTGACGGCGGTACTTCCGCAGAAATATGTCCGGACTGTCAGGGACGCGGTACTGTAAAGACCACTCAGCGTACTCCTTTCGGCGCTATCTCGTCTACAAAGCCATGTCCGCACTGCTCAGGAAAGGGCAAGATCATCAAGAATCCATGTCCGAAGTGCCGCGGAATAGGCAGAGTAAGAATGCAGAAGACTGTTTCTATCGACATCCCGGCTGGTGTTGCTGACGGTCAGACACTCAGAAGCAGCGGTCAGGGCGATTGCGGTATCAACGGCGGTCCTTCCGGCGATCTCCTTATCAATGTAAACGTAAAGCCGCACCCGATGTTCAGACGCGAGGGCTATGATGTTTACTGCGATGTACCTATAACCTATACAGAAGCCGTTCTCGGTGCTGAGATAACCATTCCTACTATCGACGGCGATGAAAAATATAACCTTTCTGAGGGTACTCAGACTGGTACTGTATTCCGTTTCAAGGGCAAGGGCGTTAAAAAGCTTCACCGCAACGAACGCGGAAATCAGTATGTCAAGGTATATGTGGAAGTTCCGAAGAACCTCACAAAGAAGCAGAAGGATCTCCTCAATCAGTTTGAGAATTCACTCACTGAAAAGAACTATGCAAAGCGTCAGAGCTTCTTTGAAAAACTCAAATCAAAACTCAGCTGATACAGACCGGCCTGCTGCATTTTACAGCAGGTCGTTTTGCAACAATGAAATGAGGAAACAGTATGTTTGAACAGGATTGGATAATGCGTCAGATACACGAAATGGCTAAAATGATCGCCCACGTTATGCTGAATGCTGAGGTCTGCTCAACCGTAGCTGAGCTTCCGCAGGAGGAACGTAATCTGGCTGATGACCTTATCAACAGGATGAAAAGCGGAAATGTTCAGGAGGCTGTCGATGCCGTAAACAGACTTGCCGATAACAATACCAAAAACAACCTCATCATCGGTCTTGAATTCTACTCGCTTCTGAGCGATATGGATGAGAATTTTCTCGAATCAAACGCATACAGTCTTGTAAAGGCGCGGACAGACTTTAAAGCATTTGCAGATAAATTCGGGCTGAATCAGATGACGGACCTCTATTTCGGCAGCGACTCTGAATAAGTATAAAACCTCCATTTTTGCAGATAATAATGCAAAGGGAGGTTGATTTTTTATGATTGAAAAAGATACTGTAAGGCTCCTGAGAGAATGCGATTCGGGAGCAAAAATGGGAATATCTGCCATTGACGACGTTATGGATCACGTTAAAAGTGACAAGCTGCGTGAAAGTCTCAGAAAAAGCCGCGAAGAAAATAATGCTATCGCAAAGGAGATACAGTCCCAGCTCGGAAGTTATCACGATGAGGGCAAAGAGCCTTCCGCTATGCTGAAGGGTATGGCGTGGATAAAAACAAAGGCTCACCTGACTGTTGACAATTCCGATCACGTTGTTGCTGACCTTATCACCGACGGATGCAATATGGGCGTAAAATCGCTGAATAAGTATGTAAATCAGTATAAGGCAGCAGACGAAAAGTCCAAAGACATCGCCAAAAGACTCATAGGAACAGAAGAGCGCTATTCAATATCGCCTTTTTCGTGAATATATGTCACAAAATATGCGGTAAAACCGGCTAATTGTATAATTTTCATCAAAAAGCGTGAAAAAGCATGATTTTCCGCTTTATTTTTTTGCTCAGATGTAGTATAATATAATATGTGTAAGTGTATAACTATTCTGGTATAAGCCGGAACACGATAATGTATCATCGTATCTGCTTATAATTTGCTTTATACAGCTGTTTAAGCATGATTTGAATATTATAGAGGTGAAATAATGTCTAACAAGTATTCTCTGGGTATCGACATCGGATCTACAACCGTCAAAACTGTTATCACTGATCCCGAAGGAAATATCGTTTATTCCAAGTATCAGCGACACCTTTCAAAGGTAAAGGAAACTGTTACGGAACAGCTGAAACTGATACGTGCCGATCATCCGGATGAGAAATTTACAGTAAGCATTACAGGTTCTGCCGGTCTCGGACTTGCAAATTCAGCTGAAATACCTTTCGTTCAGGAAGTTCATGCAGCCTTCCTCGCTGTAAAGAAAAAACAGCCGGATGCTGATGTTGTTATCGAACTCGGCGGAGAGGATGCAAAGATAATCTTCCTCACCGGAGGCGTTGAACAGCGTATGAACGGTTCTTGTGCAGGCGGTACGGGCGCTTTCATCGATCAGATGTCTACACTGCTCGGTATAACATCGGATCAGCTCGATGAGCTCTCTCTCCGCGCACAGAAGATATATCCTATCGCTTCACGCTGCGGCGTTTTCGCTAAATCAGATATACAGCCACTCCTCAATCAGGGCGCAAGAAGAGAGGATGTTTCTGCAAGTATATTCCAGGCGGTTGTCGATCAGACTGTTTCAGGTCTTGCTCAGGGACGCTCTATCGAGGGTAAGGTGCTTTTCCTCGGTGGTCCGCTTTTCTTCCTTCAGGGACTCAGAAAAGCATTCGTCAATACTCTCGGTCTTGATGAAGAACATGCTGTGTTCCCGGATGAAGCCCCTGTATTCGTAGCTTACGGCTGCGCTATTTACGCTGCGACCTCTGCCGATTATTACAGTGTCAACGAGCTGCTCGAAAAAATAACAAACGCCAAGACAAACGACAATATCGTCACAGGAGAGCCACTCTTCTCCTCACAGGCTGAATATGATGATTTCATCGAACGCCACAGAAAATTTGATCTTGGTTACGCTGATATGCGTACATATAAGGGCGATGCTTACCTCGGTATCGATGCAGGCTCTACAACTACAAAGCTCGTTCTCATAACCGATGACGGAAAGATCCTTTATCACCACTATTCCTCCAATCAGGGACAGCCTCTCGATAAGATCGCAGATCAGCTGAAGCGTATCTACAAGGAAAAGAATCCGGATATAAACATCCGCGGATCAGCTGTTACAGGCTACGGCGAGGATCTGATAAAATCAGGTCTTGCGGTCGATCACGGCATCGTTGAGACAGTCGCTCACTTCAAGGCTGCTTCTTATTTCTGTCCGGACGTTGATTTCATCATAGACATCGGCGGTCAGGACATAAAATGCTTCAAGATAAAAAACAAAAGCATCGACAGTATCATGCTCAATGAGGCTTGCTCATCGGGCTGCGGCTCATTCATCCAGACCTTTGCTATGGCTCTCGGCTACAATATTGCTGAGTTCTCACGCCTCGGTCTTTTCGCTGAGCATCCTGTTGATCTCGGCTCACGCTGCACTGTTTTCATGAACAGCTCGGTAAAGCAGGCTCAGAAGGACGGAGCTACCGTTGAGGACATCTCAGCAGGTCTTTCTATGTCCATTATCAAAAATGC
>ONAI01000085.1 GCA_900315755.1 uncultured Ruminococcus sp. | reverse complement strand
TGCTATGCTTGCCGGTCTTGCGGACCGACTTCCGCACCGCAGGTTTGTCCGTTTTTCTCCCTCTGATATATCCCCCAACTCGCTCCACGTTGCGCGACAACCGCATTCAACGGGAGCGGTGGGGTAACTATACTATTTTGGTTTTGAAGGCGGCTAAAAAGGGGCTTTCTGCGCCTGTTTCAGCTGTCAATACCTGTCATAGTTATTATTGCAAAGAAAAGAAGGCACTTGTTTTATTATAACTATCAAGTAATATATATCTTCCTTCTCTGTATTAAGTATCTATTATCTTGTATACTTAATATATAAGCGTATGACATCATGACACAGCCCCTATGACAATCAACTTTTGAACTGAAGTGCAAGCTCTGCGTTGCGGAGCTTGTCCTCGTCAATGTCATAGTTCAGGAATGCGACCTCGTATGAGTTCTCGACCTGACGACCGTTGGCAGCATAGTTGTTGTGTATACGAATGATGTTCTTCTGCGCAAGAGTTTTCAGTGCACGCTCAACATTGCTCACCGACATTGCAGTGTCTCTTGCGATACCTGTACGGCTTATGGTCGAGGTTTTCTTTTTACTGTCGTAGTAGCAGAGTAAATCCATCACCACCTTGAACTCGGCAGGCGTAGTGATGTTGAGATACTCCAGCGGAGAGTTGACGCCGTTAGAATAGCTTGTGCAGTTGATAACGTTCAAATCTTTCATCTACATCTTTCTTTCGCGTTTCGAGTTTATTCTTGTGATGTCAAGAGCTGTCCGGACGTCTTAACTGCATTCAGTATACACCAGTCCTTGACAGAAGTCAATAGATGTTGTATAATAACTCTATCACCGTCAATCTATAATCTATTTTTATGAACAAATTGTAAACTTTTGATTTTCTGCCATTTAATTAGCAATTTTGAAACTAAAGCACGGCAATTAGCACTCCGAGCAAATAGAACACTATTTCTGAAAGGAGTTATTATGTTTGAGATAGAAGCACACTACCATGACAGAAAGATATATCTCTCCGACGGAAGAACATATCCGCTCGGCGAAATACTTCTGCGCTATTTTTCTGTGAATTTTTATGACTTAGGCGAACTGTTTGACGTATGTGAACGTGCAAAGACTGAGCTGAACATCAGTTCCTTATTCTGTCCCGCTGACATAGGCAAGTGCGCACAGGAAATAGAATCCACATACGACAGCATTATGGATATTGCGAAGTCGCTTCCGCCCTACGACACAAAACATTTCAGACATGGTCTCCTGAGAAATCTGTTCGCTTACTACAACGACATCTTTGACGAGCCTTTCTATGAAGACTCGGAGTTTGAAGTTGATGACTACAACGAACACTTTGTCAACGCAGAGAGCACTCCTGTGTCCTATGAGGAAATGTATATCACGGAAGAGTTGCACGAGCTGCGAGCACTATCTGATTACGAATTTGACAGCAAGAAAGTTTTCAGCAACTATGAAAACAGAAAAGACGCAGCAGACTTCACAACTTGTATCGAACAGATGACGAACGAGTTCTCAACTTTTATCGAGGACATTATCCGCGTCAAGAAAATCTTTATGCCGTTTGTAGACGAGCTTTGTGACCACAACAGTTATCCGACAACTCAGAAAGAGATTGACACATTTCAAAAATATATAGGCGTTATTTCAAGCGGAAGTATGTGCATGGGACACACAGTTATCGAGACGAAAAAAGGTCCCATACTCTGTGAAACGTACCGTTTCACATCGCTGGGAGCCTTTCTGTATTTTGAGTTGTTTAAATGCATCGAGGAAAAGTTCATGCCTGTCAAGTGCCGCAACTGTGGACGCTGGTTCATCATGAAGCATACAACGTTCTCTCACTACTGCAAGCGCTTGATAAGCAGTAACCCTCCGAAGTCATGCCGCGACAACGCTATGCGTCACAACTTCAAGGAGAAGATAAAGAACGATCCTGTATGGGAGATCTACAACCGCGCCTACAAGCAGCACTACGCTCGCTTCATGAAAAAGAAGATGAGCAAATCCGAGTTTGCTGAATGGGGCGAGTATGCTATCCAACTGCGGCAGAGGGCTGCTGACGGTGAGTTGGAAATCGAGGAGTATCAGGAACTTATTAGGATATAACGCTTATTAATTACTCACGTATTCCCCTTTTATGTCAGTGGAGGCATAGCTGAGTTATAATCAACATCTGATCTTATACGAATTCTCAATTTGGAAAACAACGGCATAGTATCTCTTCTAAAGACAGCAATTGTTTTGTCATATGGCTTATCTTTTTTTGTAATCAGGATACTGAATCGATATTATAAACAGAGCATCGTTTGATCACAATGCTCTGTGTTATCCAGAATTGTAAATACTCGTTACGCCATATTTGTTATGATCAACGGAACAGCATCGATCATTTTTCTCTCGCTGTCCCATGAGAGCTTTCCGAAAAATGATAAGGATTTGAAATGTCCTCTTGAACCTAATCTATATCCGCTATTTTCGTCAGTTCTTCGGCGGTATAATGACAGTCTGTATTCAGAGTTATTGAAGTAATACTTGTTGAAATATATGTAAACGGGTATCTCCTCGCAGCCGTATCTGAAACGTGTGCCGACTCCGTCGGGATTCCATCCGAAGTACAGGTAGAAAAGCTTAGACGCCTTAATCGAAGCATAAACAGGTTGTTTGTTTTTCTTCAAGGCGTCTATTATTTCTTCGGATGTGCGGTAAAGCTGATTTCTCTCTGAGAGTTGCTTCTCGATCTCGCTTTTGAAATCAACGACTGAATGACTGTTCTCAGGCTTATAATCAGCTATAAGCGTTTCGGAGAGATGTAATTGTGCTATGTGTTTTTTTACGACATCTGTATCGGCAGCAAAATAGTATTTGTTATCGAAGTAACGCTTCTGCCTTTCTATGGCGTCGTACACCTTATGATACACAACCTGATTCGGATAGTATTTATAATCTGCAAAAATCGAAATACCATTGTGATAGAAGTATTCTAAAATAGCCGCGGCACAGCCTGCGCTTCTGCTCTGACCGTATTCGCACTGACAGATGATATTCTTGCCGTACGCGTGCGCTTTTACGATAAACATTGCCATATCGTCAGCTTCGGGAAAATAAATATCGTATGTATATCCCTTGCGCTTGAGAACTACAAGATCGAGATCCTCAAGCTCACTGTAAAACACGTCCTTGCACACTCTGCTGTAATCAACATGAGTGTAGTCCTTGTCTATGCGCTTTATCGCGGGATCGTAAAAGCTGATAACTACCGTATTATCAGGAAATGTGCCTTCTGCTATGATACGTTCGATTGCTTCTCTTGAATACACAGATACAGTCATAAGCACCTCCGCACATTAATCAATATTTTACCTGAACATATGACTTGGAGATTTCTGCATGATCTCCCCAGAAAGCACGACTTATCAAACGTTCTTTTAGTCCGTGATGCACCTCTTTCAAAGAAGAAGTCATCATGAAACGCTTGCCGGATTCGTAAAACGCATTGAAAAGAAGTATAAGCTCGTTCTGCGTTTTCTCTTTTTCTGCAAGCTCCTGTATATCGTCCACAAGAAGTACATCCGCCTGCAAATACTTCTCACGGAACTGTTCTGCAGTACCACCGTTGTTGATAATACTTGTAAGAGAAGATACCATATCCGCTGTAGTTGTGAGAATAACATTAAGCCCAGACGAATTCTGCTCTATGGCATTTTTTACAGCATAGAGCAGATGCGTCTTGCCTGTTGCTGTGACACCGAATATTGCAAGTGGCTCTGAGTCAGCATTTTCGGCAAACTGCTTTGCTTTCTCAAAGGCTTTGTTATTTTCTTTGGTTATCTCAAAGCTGTCGAATGTGTATCTGCTACCCTTCTTATTATCCTGCATAATTTGCCCTCCTTCTCAGTGCTCCTTGATAGTAGAAGCTGCATGTCCCGTGCCATAGTCCGGATAGACGCGGTTGCCTCTTATTGTATAGAGAGGATGACCTGTGCCATAACCCTCATAGATCCGTCCGTCTCTTATAGTATAAACAGGCTGACCTATGGCGTAGTCCTTATAAATACGATTGCCTTTGATGTAATAGACAGGGTGCCCTGTGCCATAGCCTGTATAAAGCTTGTTGTCCCTGATTGTGAAAACAGGATGACCAGTTCCGTAACCTTCGTATACTCGCATAAAAGACCTCCGTTCTGTGCAGAGCACATAATTGACGTATTTAAACCTTAACCTCTGTTATTTTTCTATGTTGTTTATGAACTTATCGACGTAGAAGCCTTCGTACTTGTCAGGAGCAGTTACTAAATCGACACCTATTTTTTCACAGAAACGAGAATAGGCGTCTATGTAACTCCTGTAATCCTTGTTCCCTTTATATGAGAAATGCTCCTTTAAGTAGTCAGCGTTTACGCTGTCGTATATCGGAAACATATTTGGATTGCAGTGGTGACAATACTTTGATGCAAACGATAACTGAAAACGTCCCCTTGTTTTAGCAGACTTAGCTAAATCCGTCGCAAGCGCCGCAGCAACCTTCTTCTCTGTTGTAGTTATCCTTGACTGGAAGCTCTCACTGATGATAAAATCTGCAAACTCCCCACCTTCGTCAGGAGCGGATGACTTACCGAACGACAGGTGAGTGGAATACTTTGAGTTTATTGTTTTTACCTGCTGTAAAGCCGTCTCACGGTCAGCAACAGTCTTAAAGCTTTCCAGAAAGTCCTTCTCGTCCTCAAACCAAGGAAAAGCTTCTTTGTTGGTATGAAGATCTTTTTTGAACTGCTCGTAGCCTTTTTTTGAAACCTCATAGTTTAACATAAAAATACCTCCCGAAAAATAGATGTGTGTGTTTAGTTATGATTTATAAGCTGCCAGCCTGAAACCGAACTTCCGCTGACAGAAAAGTTTTTATTACAGTTCCCCCACCTGTTATCATTCATCAATTAAAGTCAGAAACATTGAACACTGACCTAAACCAATAACTGATAATAATAACTATAAACCATAACACTGAACATGAACATTAACAGTTCATATTCAAAAGGCAAGTGTGAGAACTGTAAACGGAAAACGCTTTAGATGTCTATCTCGAATTCGACAGTGCTGTTAATTAGATCAAGTGCTGTCTGCGCCTTGGCGAGTATATCTGATAGTTCGATATAACGCTTATTGGCTTCCTCTATGTCGTAATTGGTATATTGGTAATCGAGAATCGCACTGTTACCGGAATAGCCTGAACTTACGCGGACTTTGGGCATAGCGTCCCTCATTCCGCTAAGTAAAGAGCACTGTTTATTGAGCTGCGGAAGAAATACGAGCATCTCGTCGATGGTCATATCCTCGAGATACTTGCCCTTAGCGATGCAGTCATGCACCGCCGTGCCCGACACGGCATGTGCCTTGCGGAATGGCATGCCCTTCTTGACGAGATAGTCAGCCAGGTCGGTCGCGTTGGAGAAGTCCTCCGTCACCGCCTTCATCATGACATCCTTGCGCACTTTCATGCCGCGGATCAGCTGCGCGTAGACAGCCAGGCTGAACTTGACCGTATCAATGGCATCGAAGATGCCTTCCTTGTCTTCCTGCAAATCCTTGTTATAGGCCAGCGGCAGGCCCTTGACCGTCGTCAGCATCGCCATCAGATGGCCGATGACACGGCCGCTCTTGCCGCGGACAAGCTCGGACACATCGGGGTTCTTCTTCTGCGGCATCATCGACGAGCCCGTGCAGTGCGCATCGTCCAGCTCCACAAAGGAGAACTCGCGGCTGCACCAGAGGATCGTCTCCTCTGAAAGTCGCGACAGATGCACCATCAGGATCGAAGCCGCGCTGAGGAATTCGAGGATATAGTCGCGATCGCTCACGGCGTCGAGACTGTTCGTATAGATATTCTCGAAGTTCAGCTGCTTGGCGACAAACTCGCGGTCAATCGGGAACGTCGTGCCCGCCAGGGCTCCCGCCCCCAGCGGCATGATGTCAGCCCGCTTGTAGACACCCTCGAACCGTGCGAAATCGCGCGAGAGCATCCCGAAATATGCCAGCAGATGATGGGCAAACAGGATGGGCTGCGCACGCTGCAGGTGCGTGTAGCCCGGCATGATGGCATCGCCATACTTCTCAGCCGTCTCCACCAGCGCCTGTACGCTGCTTCAGCATGCTTCCGACCCGAACATCATAGTTATCATTGTTATTTCCCTGCATGGCAGCCGCTGCCTCTGCCGAGGTCATGATTGCATACTCCGTAGGAGTTATACCGCTGAGGTCGACTGCACCGCCTTTTCCTCCGTTTACAGTACCTTCATCTATATCTATACGGCTATAGGCGATCGTTGGAGCCTCGACCGTGAGCCTCTTTACATACTGACCGATTCCTGCGCCACCATCACCCGCGATAAGTGTAGGCGCATCTGCCCATCTGCCACCTGTGTATTTCTCGATATTGTACATGAGGTCGGCTCCACTAACGCTTCCGCCTTCACCGCCTGTGAGCACGGCTCCATCTATGACTTTAAGGCCATGCTCCAGCTTGTATGGAGAGCTTTCAGGGAACCAGTATGCTCCTTCCTCATATGCTGTAAAGCAGATTGCCATGCCGCCATCAGTACCGTATCTGTTCTTGTTTTCGGTCTCGTATGT
>ONAI01000008.1:9103-45879 GCA_900315755.1 uncultured Ruminococcus sp. | reverse complement strand
CCTGTAACAGATCCTGTGACAGATCCAGTAACAGATCCAGTGACAGATCCTGTAACTGATCCAGTAACAGATCCTGTAACTGATCCAGTAACTAATCCAGTAACAGATCCAGTGACAGATCCTGTAACTGATCCAGTAACAGATCCAGTGACAGATCCTGTAACTGATCCAGTGACAGATCCTGTAACAGATCCAGTGACAGATCCTGTAACAGATCCTGTAACTGATCCAGTGACAGATCCAGTAACTGATCCAGTGACAGATCCAGTAACAGATCCAGTAACTGATCCAGTAACAGATCCTGTAACTGATCCAGTGACAGATCCTGTAACTGATCCAGTGACAGATCCAGTAACTGATCCAGTAACAGATCCTGTAACTGATCCAGTGACAGATCCAGTAACTGATCCTGTAACAGATCCAGTAACTGATCCTGTAACAGAACCTCAGATCTATGCTGAGTCTTACGAACTCGAAAAGGGTTACTATTTCAGCCACGATGACGGCGAAAGCACAGGTATTGGATTCTCCAAGAATATGCTCAAGTCTCTCAAGCTTGTTGAGGTAGTTGACGGTAAGGAAGTTGTTAAGGTTCTCGGCGAAGACATTGATATTAATGACGTAAACTTCAATGGTGCAACACCTGCAAAGATTTACGATAGTAAGAGTAAGACATTCAAGTATGAAGTTCCGATCTATATTGGCGAAACTGCTCTTGTAACCAAGGATGGTAAGCCGGTATGCGCAACAGTATACATTGGTGTCAAGGGTGATGCAAACCTCGATAACAGATTGACAGTAGTTGATGCAACATATACATTTAAGTATGTTAAGTCGCTCAATGATCCTGCAATGAGGACAGATCCGGATGCTCCGTATAAGTTCCGTCTTAACACCAGAGTTGATGAAGGCACAGATTCTGATCTTGAAGAACTCTCTGCATTCCTCGCTGACGTAGACCAGAACGAATACGATGTAAACAACTGGAAAACTAAGAAGAACGGCAGAAGATTCAATGTAACAGATGCTTCTATGATCCTTAACTGGATCCAGCTCTACAACCAGGAAAAGGCAAATAATAATAATGAAGAGCCTACAGATTCAACAAGATATAACTTGTGGGTTAAGGCTACTGCTGGTAAGAATGTAAAGGGCAGGAAGTAATCCAACAAAATAATAAAAAAAGCAGATCTTCGGATCTGCTTTTTTTATGCCAGAATTTACAGATTGACTTGTATGAAATGATCTGATATAATGAGTCTAAGCCGATAATACAGCGTTTACTGCAATATTAACAATAAACACTGTATTATTTAAGTGAACAGGGGATTGCTTGTGAAATAAGCACAAAAATAGTAATGATTAATCGTCAATAATTTTTGAAAAAAATACACATTATTTCTTGACTTATTGATAGTTATGTGATAAAATGTAGTTATGAATTTCTGGGCAAGCTATATGTATTTACAGAAAGCTTTCCCGAAATTACGCCCTATTTGCAGTTTTTGTACATAATAACAGCAGGGGACAATAATATGATAGAGAGGTATAGAACAATGAAGAATTCATTATTCAAAAGAGTTGCAGCCGCAGCATCTGCTGTTCCGCTCGCTCTCACACAGTGCTTGAATTTCAGTTCTTTTGCTGAGGTTAAGCCTGCGGTTCCGAGTTCAAGTGTTTCAATTAAGAGCGCTGATAATGATAAAGCTATCACTGTTGAAAAGTTGCTTTGGATTGATCCTGAACAGGTAGTTCCGGAAAGTGGTGTTGAGTCAACATGGAATGCTAAGGCTTCAAGCATACTCGACACATTCGTAAGCGATGGCAATACCAGCTTCGATTTCAACGCTGCTAAGGCTGTTGAATATGTTGCTAAGATGGGCGGACAGTATAAGGATGTCGCTAATGCACTCGCTTCAAGTGTTTCAAACGGAAAGGTAACAATTGATAAGAAGAACAACGATATTATTGTTACTGCTGACGTAAACGATGTTGCTAAGGCACTTAACAAGAACGTTCAGAATTCTCTTGGCGAACTTGCAAAGAAGCTTGCTGATAAGTACAATGCTCCTTCGCTTGAGACAATTGATTTTGAATCAGTTAAGATCGACGGTTCTGTTAAGGTTACTATCAAGACTTCAAAGCTTGATGCCGGCAAGAAGATCCCAGTGATCTTTGAGTACACAGACAAGAATACTAATGAGACATATGGACCAAAGGCTACACTTGAGTATGCTAAGGCAAAGCTTGGCGAGTTCAAGAACATTGCATATGATGCAATCGAGAAGGTTTCTGAGATCGACAAGACTTCAGCTAAGAAGGACGTTGACGATCAGATCAACAAGTATGTGAAGTTCGCTAACAAGGCTCTCAGAGCAATTGACAAGGCAGACAGCTACACATACAACGATGGTGCTGATACATTCTTTGCTGATGAAGAGACAATCATTGCTGAGATCAACAAGAGACTCGCAAATCACAATATCAGCAAAAAGATCCCGGCTTCAGCAACAGCTATCGCTGCAAACTCAAAGGTTACTAAAGCTTTCACTAAGGCTTCAAACTTTGTTGCAAAGCACAGTGATTATACACTCGACATAACAGCAAACGATCTTGCTGCTCTTGTTGACAGCTCTACTGAAGGCTTTACAGCTTCAGCTAATAACGGAATTTATAGCCTTTCATTCTATGTTCCTGATGCTGAAGAGAAAGAAGTTAAGACCTATTACGATGCAAATGTTGAAGATGTTGAATTCGTAAAGTCTATCAAGAAGATCGACCTCGGCGTTGACGCAACTGCTCTCGCTGATTCTGGTGCAACTGTTTCATTCAACGTAACACGTTTCGTAACAGTTAAGCAGAAGGATACAGAGCCTGATACACAGCCAGACACTCAGCCTGATACACAGCCTGATACTCAGCCTGATACACAGCCAGACACTCAGCCTGATACACAGCCAGACACTCAGCCTGATACACAGCCTGACACTCAGCCTGATACACAGCCAGACACACAGCCTGATACAAATCCTGTAACTGACCCAGTAACTGATCCAGTAACAGAGCCGGCTACAACAGAGGTAGTAAGCTACTACTTCGAGATGGACGCTGATTACGGTTTCTACACAGAAATCGATAAGGAATTCGCTATTGACCAGATCAGAAGCGTAAAGGCTTACAAGCACACTCAGATCTGTGTTGTTGACGAAGAAACTGGCGATCTGATGCCATATGGCGAGCAGCCAGATGATGTATTCGTTCAGTCTATCCCGCTTAGCGACATTACATTTGCTGAAGAAAACACACCTGATAAACTCTTTGACGTTGACAAGGCTCAGAAAGAGAAGCAGTTTGAATACGATGTTCCGGTTATCTCCGCTCATGCTATCAGAGACAACAACCCTGGCGGCAAGAGAATGATCGGTTCTAACAAGCAGCTCCTCGACAAGAACGGCAAGCCTCTTACAATCAAGGCTTACATCGGTCTTAAGGGCGATGCTAACCTCGATGGAAGACTTACAACTGTTGATGCAACACTCACATTCAAGTTTGTAGGCGCACTCAACAAGCAGGGCACAGATCCTCTCGCAATCCAGCTTTCAAATAGCGTATTAGCTAAGAAGGTTGATTCTGAAGATGAAGCTAAGTTTATTGATGATCCATCAGGTATCTACGATAACTTTGCAGCATTCCTCGCTGATGCAAAGGTTGAAAATAGCTTCGCAGCTCCTTGGAGAGTTGGTAAGAACGACAGAGTTGAAACCACAAAGTACAGAAGATATCAGACAACTGATGCTTCTTACATCCTCAGAGCAGCAATGCTTATTGGTACTGAAGAGTATCAGAACAACCACGAAGCAATGTGGAATACAATCAGCGGTGTAAAGCCGGAAGAGCCACAGACAGAGGAATAATCCAATTAGTTTTTTACCTGCCGTTTCGGCGGCAGGTAACATAAAAATTATATCTGAAAGGAAAGAATTAAAAATGAGAAAGAATACTTTAAAGAGCATTTTTGCAGCACTCGCTGTTACTTCAGTTGCTGTTTCAGCAACAGCTATGTCTTCATCTGCAAGCTTCCTCGGCGATAACGAGCCAGTAGCTTACAATGGAGCTGAAACATTCAAGACAAACATCGCAGCTGTAGCTCCTGAGGCTGTTGACGATGCTAAATATGCTGCTTGGCTCGAAGGCGATAGCGCTATTAAGCCAGCACTCACAATCGATACAATCGAAGTATATGAGGATGAGATCGATAAGCCTGTAACAGTTAACTTCACAATGGCTAACGCAGATAAGAAGTACAGCTCATTCAGCTGGCACGTAAACTTCGATAACCGTCTTACTCTTACAGATACAACAAACGGTGCTAAGGTTGGTCCTGCTCTTCCAGCTCCTGGAATCATGTTCAACCCATCAGTTCTTAGCACTGGTTCAACAGAAGAAGGCAACGCATCTGCTGGTCAGATCTGGGCTGCTGCAATGGCACAGGCTGAGGACGGCGGCGACGGCGTAATGTTCACAGTTGAGTTCAATCTCCCTGCTGAGGCTAAGGCTGGCGACGTATACCCAATCGGTATCGATGATTTCTTCTTCTCACAGTTCTCAAACGATACATTCACAAACCTTGATGACAATGCTGACGGTCAGTTCATGGAGAGATACTTCTTCACAGAGGACGGCGCTATCACAAACGGTGCTATCAAGGTAATTGAGAGACCAACTGAGCCAGATACAGAGCCAGATACACAGGCTGATACACAGGCTGAAACACAGGCTGATACACAGGCTGACACAACTGGTGCTGCTGCTACAACAACATCAGGTGCTGGTTCTACAACAACAACTACTGCTAAGGCAACAAACGCACCTCCGACAGGTGTTGCTGGTGTAGGCGTAGCTGCTGCTGGTCTTGCACTCGCTGTTGGTACTGCATTTGTACTCAGAAAGAAGGAAGACTAATTAATTAGTCACAATTCACTGAAATAATTAAGGCTCTCCTTATGGAGAGCCTTTTTTAGTATACGTCTTTCCGGATCGGCGGAGTGTAATTAACACCGCCCATGCCGTCAATATCAGCACGTCGCATCGCTCCGAATATTCGGTCTTTAAAGCCGTGATCGGAGCGTTCCATTTCCCTGAGGAATTCTTTAGTTCGCTGGCGGTTAGTGTGACCATCCGCAGGGCAAGCTGATTTAACTATCGGGAGTGATGTTCGATTTGCAGCACGTTTAATCTCACGTTCAGTAGCCAATAGCAGCGGACGTATCATAAACAGATCCTTTTTTTCGAGATGTGTTACTGGGGAAAAACAGCCGATACGTCCCTCGTTGAAGAGATTCATGATAAAGGTTTCGACAGCGTCGTCGTAATTGTGTCCGAGAGCGATTTTGTTGCAGTTGAGCGACACAGCTTCATCGTGCAGAGCACCGCGTCTCAAGTGCGAGCAAAGGCTGCAAGGATGCTTTTCTTTGCGAACATCAAACACTATGCTGCCGATCTCAGTAATTATGACCTTATGCTCGATGCCTAAAGACTCGCATAGTTTTGTGATCTCGCTGTAATCGCAGCGGTTGCCTTGAAAAACAGGATCAAGAGTTACAGCTGTCAGTTCGTAACTGATGCCTATAAATTTTCTTAGCTGCGCGAGCCCATAAAGCAGGACAACGCTGTCCTTGCCGCCTGATACTCCTACACAGATTCGGTCGCCGTTTTGAATCATGTCATATTCCTGAATAGCTTTTCGCATATGTCCAAGTATTTTTTGCATAATAGCCTCCGGAGTTTTTATTAATTATATCATAAATCATAAAAATTTGCAAATATATCTTGCAAAAGTTTGCAGAATATATTATAATAATAATGTTAATAGTTTATGGAAAGGAATTCTCTAAATGACACCACAGCTAAAAAATTTGCTAATTATGCTCGGCGCGATAGCTGTTATTCTCATTATAGTTATACTCCTGTTCAGCGGTAAAAGCTCCTTCAGAAGACTTCTCTCTGTTTTTCTTGAGGAAGAGGGCGAGAACAGCAATAATTTTTCATATAAAGGCGCTCCGACACGTGGAAGACCTGCCGCAGAGCCTGTTCAGAAAAGTAAGTCCGAGCCGACTGTTGTTATGGCTACACTTATAAGGAAGAGCGACGATCGTCTGCGTATTATTGAGAGTACCGGACGTGAACGTATCGAAGATGAATATTACGAACTTGTTTTTGTAACGAGGAAAGGTCACAAGCTGAAAATTGAGTGTTCACCTCAGGCATATGAGCGTGTTCCGTTCAATCAGCAGGGGTCACTTACATATAAGAGGAATACCCTTGTGAAATTCAAGTATTACGAAGACACTGTGTTCAATTGACACTATTGACTGAGGGCGGCATTAGTCGCCCTTTATTAGTTGCTGCAAAAGGAGATTCTATGGTACATTTTAATAATGAGTGGGATGAACTGCTCAAGGAAGAATTTGCGAAGGAGTATTACCTGAAACTTCGTCAGATACTTATCAACGAATACCGTACACAGCGCATTTATCCGAGTATGTATGATATTTTCAATGCGCTGAAGTATACGTCATACAGTGACGTAAAGTGCGTAATAATTGGGCAGGATCCTTACCACGGGGCAGGTCAGGCGCATGGACTGAGCTTCTCAGTCAGAAGCGGTATAACACCGCCGCCTTCACTTGTGAATATATTCAAGGAGATCAAGGACGATGTTGGTATTGATAATCTCGGTAAGCATGGCGAATTGACCAAATGGGCTGAACAAGGCGTATTGCTTTTGAATTCAGTGCTTACGGTACGTGCAGATCAAGCTCGAAGCCATCATGGTATAGGCTGGGAGAACTTCACCACTGACGTTATCAGGCTTCTTAATGAGCGTGAAAAGCCAATGGTGTTTATGCTGTGGGGCGGCGATGCCAAGCGTAAGGCGGAGTTCGTTACAAATAAGCAGCATCTTGTACTCAAAGCTGCACATCCGAGCCCGCTTTCCGCTTATAACGGATTCTTCGGATGCAGACATTTTTCAAAAGCAAATGAGTTTCTCCGTGCAAATGGCATGGGTGAGATCGACTGGTCTATTGATTGATTGGAGGTATAACTATGCACGTAAAAGATATGTTCAAGGATAGGATGGTTTTTTCTTTTGAAGTCTTTCCGCCTAAAAAGACAAGCTCTATTGACGTTATCTACAATACACTTGATGAGCTCCGCGACCTCAAACCTGATTTTATAAGCGTTACTTTCAGTGCAGGCGGAAGCAGCAATAATGCACTTGCCTGCGAAATAGCTTCAAAGATCAAGAATAACGGCGTTGTACCTATGATACATCTTCCGTGTATCAACTATACACGCGAGGAAATAGCTGATACTCTTTTAGAGATAAAGAATCGCGGAATCGAGAATATACTTGCTCTGCGCGGTGATATAAATCCTGATATACCGCCAAAGAAGGAATTCAAGTATGCAAGTGATCTGATCGAGTTTATCCGTTCGCAGGGGAATTTTGACATTGCAGGTGCTTGCTATCCGGAGTGTCATCCTGACGCTTCCTCGCTCGATGTTGATATACTCAACCTGAAACGAAAGGTTGAAGCCGGTGCAGATCATCTTATCAGTCAGCTTTTCTTTGATAATTCGTCGTTTTATGAGTTTCTCTGGAAAGCAAGGGCAGCGGGTATAAATGTACCTATCGAGGCAGGTATCATGCCTGTTGTAAACAAGAATCAGATTGAGAGAATGGTAACGACCTGCGGCGCAAGTCTTCCGAAGAAATTTGTAAAGATCATGCAGAAATTCGAGCATAGTCCGGAAGCACTCCGTGATGCCGGCATCGCTTATGCCGTAAATCAGATAGTAGACCTCGCTGCAAGCGGAGTTGACGGCATACATTTGTACACAATGAACAATGCCTACGTTGCACGTAAAATAAGCGAGGCAGTCTCCGGAATAATCAGAACATGATCTCCCTAAACAGTATTTCTAAGGATGAAGCAGCACGGTATATGGGCATAAACGGCACACCGGACAGCAGCATTGAAGCTATGCTTGACCGCTGCGAGAAGCTTGTGCGGGAAACCGTGCGTCCGAATTATGTTTACCGTGAAGTTGATATTTCATTCGCCGAGGACGGCGTTCACGTTGAGGGGATGAGTTCGCCTCTGACCGGGAAGTCTGTCCGTAAGCATATCGAGGGGTGCAGCAAAGCTGTGCTCATGGCTGTAACGCTCTCTGCCGAGGCTGATAAACTGATACGCAGGGCGGCAATAAGCAATATGGCGGAATCACTGGCTATCGACTGTCTTTGCAGTGCGGCTGTTGAACAGGCGTGTGATATTGCTGAGAAGGAGATATTCTCGGAGATAGTTGCACCTTATCGTACATGGCGTTTCAGTCCGGGATATGGCGATCTTCCGCTGGATATACAGCGTGATTTCCTCCTGTTTCTGAACGCGCAGAGACGTATAGGACTTACTGTTACTGATAACTGCCTGCTGATACCTTCAAAGTCAGTGACCGCTGTTATAGGCGTATCAGATAAACCTGTGAATAAAGGTACAAAAGGGTGTGCAGTATGTAATATGCGGGAAAGCTGTGAGTTCCGGAGAACAGGTAAGAATTGTCGTAACGAAGGCTGAGGAATTATTGACAGATTATTAAAAAGTAAAAGCGAATTACATATTAATAAAATACTGCATTTAAAATCCACAATTTTGATATTCTGACTATAAATATGTGTTTTTTCTATGTAAAATTGATATTGACACAGCCTATGAAAAAATGATATAATATAGAAAAGTATGTGAATTAATATCTTGCTTTCTCGAACGAGAAAATTCCAAAAGGAGTTAAGCTAATGAGAAATTTAAAAGCTTTTCTTTCGGCTGTTCTGATCACTACTGCTACATTTGCTGCAACTGCTTGCAGCAGCAAGGATTCTTCCTCTTCAACGGATATTATCATGGATGAGGAAAAAAGAACTAAGCTGTTTGAAATTGCTGAAAATGAAGATCTGCTTAAAGGTGAAATTGAAAATAAAAAGATAAAGTGGCTCTCCAACTGGGATATTAATCCGGACGTTAATTCCGGAAAATACACTCCACCGGATCTCGCTCTGTTCAAGGAAATCTATGGCGGAGAGATCGAGTATATTGCCTGCACAAAGTCCGATCTGCTCTATGATAAGCTTGCTAAGAGCATAAGCAGCGGTGAGGGTGTGGATTTTTTCTACGGCGGTAATCTTGATGCTTTTCCAAGAGGTGCTCTTAACGACAACAACTGGTTCGTACCGGCAGACGATTATATCGACTTCGATTCAGTTCTCTGGAAGGACGTTAAGGCTGCTAATGATGAACTCCTCTGGGGAGGTAAGCACTATCTTGCAATAACTCAGGTGACAGGTTCTAATGTTGCTTGTATCTATAACAGAAAGACTATCCAGGAAGCAGGTCTTGATGATCCTGCCGACCTTTACAGAAAAGGAAAGTGGGATTGGGATGCATTTGAAGGAATGCTTGAAAAATTCGTCGGTTCTGACAGCAATCATTATGGTATTGACGGTTGGTGGTTCGAGTTTGGACTCATAAATACTATCGGTGTTCCGGCAGTAGGTATCGAGGACGGCAAACTCAAATCAAATGTCGGTGACCCCGCAATGGAACGTGTCCAGAACTGGATGTATGACCTTTATCAGAAGGGTTATGTAGCTGTTGGTGAAGCTTCCGGCTGGAACGTATTCCCACAGCATATAGGAGAGGGCAGTCTGCTGTTCTATCCTGTCGGACTATATGAACTTTACTACAAACCGGAACAGTGGAAGGCTACCTATGGTGAAGATGCTTTCTTTGTTCCTATGCCTAAAGATCCAAAAGCCGATGCACAGTATATCCCTGTTGGCATGGAAGCATACGCTTTCGTGAACGGCGGACAGAACCCTGAAGGCGTTGCTAAGTTCCTTGACTGCAAACGCTTTGTGCTTATCAATAAAGAGGCTCGCAGCATCGCTGATTCTACCTTTATTGACGATTATGGCTGGACACAGGAAATGCTTGATATGAAGGACGAAATGGATCGTATTGCTGAAGAAGATCCTGTATTTGATCTTTCTAAGGGCGTTTCTAAGGACTGCGGTGAACTTCTCGATACAGAATTGAGAAAAACTACGAGAGGTGTTCCGTGGAATGAAACTTATGAGTCTATTGCTCCCGTTGTCGAAAAATACATTGAGGATATAAATAATAGTATTTCAGATCAGTAAGATACACAGTATTCAATGCCGGATATACGGTAATGAAGTATTAACGATAAGCTGTTCATATTCTGCTTTGTGCGGAATTTGAAAAATATTTGCCGCAGTATGTCCGGATCAGTCCACTATCCGGATGAAAAATGTGGTTTCTGCGGAAGTAGTATGAGAGATCCTGAACGCTTGCTGAACAGGTGGTTGCAGCAGTTATGCTGCGTATTCCGTTCCTGCCGGAGTTATTTGTTCACTTTGAACAGCAGTTTCTCAGGACCAAATGAAGCATTAGTAATTTCATTAAAGGAGGCAATGCTAATGGATACAGTACTTGTAACCGGCGGCTGCGGTCTCATAGGTCAACACATATGCTCAGGACTCCTGAAAAAGGGGTTTGCTGTTATAGCAGTTGATAAAGAACCGGGTATTTATAATGAAGGTAAACTTCATTACTCGTTCATTCAGGCCGCTCCTGACGACAAAAACGCATTTGCGGAGATTTTTGATAACAATAAAATAGACATACTTGTTCATGCAGCTTGTACAGTTGACAACGACCTTGGTCCTATAATCGGTGAGGCTGAAATGCGTCAGTCTAAACAGTGCGATAAATTTCTTTACAGATACGCTATGATGTGCGATAGTGTGAAGAAGATAGTGCTTCTTAGTACCGATAAGGTGTATGAATTCCCGAAAACAAGAGAGCCGATCAGAGAAGACGGCGAACTTAAACCGACAAGCAATTATGCTGATATGAAATTCTCTTCAGAAAAAGCTCTGTTCTCGGAAATGTCACACCATAAGGATGAGGACGGCAATTATAGAGTTATGTGCTGTATAATAAGGTATTCACCGGTGTATACGCACGATTTTATTGATAACCTTATGTCTAAGATCACCGATCCCAAAGACGGAGTAAAATTCGTTTCAGGAAAGGGACAGTATGGTTTCCAGATGTGCTGTGTTCACAATCTGGTAGACTTTATACTGAGTTACCTGAAAGGTGCTGATAATATTTCATTTGCCGGAGTATATAACGTTTGCGATAAGCGTATAACTACTGCTGCGGATATTATTGCATTTATGAGATCAAACCACAGCCTCGGCGCTGTTGTGCAAAGAGGTGCCGGCGGTACGATGTATAAGCTTAAAGGAATACTCTCAGGCAATAAGGAGGAAAAAACAAATTACCGCTATCTTGATATGTCGAAGCTGGAATATAACAATATGCTCGATAATACCAAGGCTGCGAAATTTATTTCCTTCCGCTGGGATCTCCATAATACCAAATAAAAACGAAAGCCCTGCATTAGCAGGGCTTTTTTATTCGATAACAGTATAATTATCAGCGGCGTTGTCTTTAGTGGCGTGTTCTGTAACGTTGAGTACCTTTACCTTCAGAGGGCGTGTACCCATGTTGATTTCGATTATATCGCCTACCTTTACATCATAGCTTGCACGTGCAACCTTGCCGTTTACTACGATTTTCTCAGCGTCACAGGCTTCGTTAGCGATAGTGCGGCGCTTTATGAGACGTGTTACTTTGAGATATTTATCAAGTCGCATGGAAATACTCCTTTCACAAGAATAAAAGGGGACGGAATACCGCCCCCTGAAATGTATCAATTACTTATTAACAGCTTCCTTGAGAGCTCTGCCAGCCTTGAATGCAGGTGCCTTGCTTGGAGGGCAAACCATTGGCTTCTTAGTTCTTGGGTTGATGCAGGTCTTTTCGCCTCTCTCACGAACTTCAAATGTGCCGAAGCCTGTGATAGAAACCTTCTCACCCTTTTCGAGAGACTCATGGATAGAAGCAAGAGTAGCCTCGAGAGCGGAAGCAGCGTCCTTCTTTGTGCAGCCTGCTTTATCAGCGATAGCGTTGATAAGTTCTGTTTTAGTCATTTTAATTTTCCTCCGAATCAATAATATGTTTAGCTTTTGCCCAATAAACATCAAGTTCCTCTATTGGGAGATCCTTCATGTCGAGCTTATCTTTAACAGTGAGTTCTTCTGTAATTGAAAAGCGTTTGATAAATTTTTCCGTAGCATTTTTCAAAGCCTGTTCAGCGTCTACGCCGAGGTGTCTTGCTGCGTTAACACAAGAGAACAGCAGATCGCCTATTTCTTCCTCGATATTGGCGCTGTCTCTGTTTGCGATAGCGTTATCGAGTTCTGTTTTTTCGGCGCTTATACAAGCAACAGCGTCCTCTGCACAGCGGAAATCCATACCTGCACGCATTGCGCGCTTGCCCACTTTCTGTGCTCTCATAAGGGCAGGAAGTGATTTTGCAACGCTTGTGAGGGTATCTGTGTATGTTTCCTGATTTTTTGTTTTCATTTTGATAGCGTCCCAGTTTTTGAGTACCTCATCAGTACCGTCTACTGAAACATCACCGAAAACATGAGGATGCCTTATAATAAGTTTCTTACATACTTCGTCGCAGACATCATCGAACACGAACGAGCCGTTTTCCTCTTCTATACGGCAGTGAAAAACGACCTGAAGCAGAACATCTCCCAATTCTTCGCGCAGAAGCTCAGGATCGTTGAGATCAATAGCTTCTATAACTTCACAAGTTTCCTCGATAAAGTCACTTTTGATAGAAGCGTGAGTTTGTTCTCTGTCCCAGGGACATCCGCCCTCGCCGCGGAGAAGCTTGACGATCTCGAGAAGATCATCTATCGAGTAATGCTTTTTCTGCTGATATTCAACCATAAGAAAAACTCTCCCATAATGACGGGCCAAGTAATATAATACCCTATATTTCGGGAAATTGCAACCCGTATTTTAAATTTTTGTCAATTTGGCAAAATAATTTTCTACAAACAGAGACTGTTTGTATATTATACTGCAAAAATGCGGTTTTGTTAGATATATAGCACTTTAACCCCTGTCAACAAAACCGACCTTGTGGTATGCTTTAGAAACGATGCGCTGTGAATAACGCATTGCTTTCTGAGCTCCTTCAGTGTAGCACTGCTTGAGGAAAGCCTTATCTGCACTGAGCTTTGCAAATTCTGTTCTTACAGGTTCAAGATGATCGGCAACAGCCTCTCCGACAGCTATCTTGAAATCTCCATAGCCCTTGCCTGCGAATTCAGCTTCGATAGCAGCGTAATCCTTGCCGGTAACAGCTGAATAGATAGTCATGAGGTTATTAATGCCGTCCTTACCTTCGCGGTAGCATACCTCCGCTTCGCTGTCAGTAACAGCGCGTTTGAACTTGCGGATGATAGTATCCTTGTCATCGAGTATGAGAATGCAGGCATTCGGATTCTCATCGGATTTAGACATTTTCTTGGTAGGCTCTTGAAGAGACATTACCTTTGCGCCGATGTCTATGATATAAGGCTCAGGCAGAGTGAAGAAGTCACCGTAGCGCTGATTGAAGCGCTGAGCGATATTTCTTGCGAGTTCGAGATGCTGCTTCTGGTCAACGCCGACTGGTACAAAATCCGCATTGTAAGCGAGAATATCAGCAGCCATGAGCGAAGGATATGTGAAGAGACCTGCGTTAATGTCGTCAGGATGCTTCTGGCTCTTGTCCTTGAACTGAGTCATTCTTGAAAGCTCGCCGAACTGAGTGTTGCAGCAGAGTATCCAGTTGAGTGCTGCGTGAGTTACGGCATGGCTCTGTATGAAGAGTATAGATTTCTCAGGATCTATGCCGCAAGCCATAAGGAGCGCATAGGAATTGAGGGTGTTCTGGCGAAGCTTTGCAGGCTCCTGTTTAACAGTGATAGCGTGCATATCAGCGACACAGTAGATACAGTTATAGTCATTCTGGAGCGGTGCCCAGTTGCGTACTGCTCCGATATAGTTTCCGAGGGTAAAAGTTCCGGTAGGCTGGATAGCACTGAAAATGAGTTTCTTATCTTCCATTTAGGCTGCCCCTTACTTTGCTGCTTTACGCTTCTCAGCGTCGTCTTTGAGCTGGCAGTTTCTGAGTTCGTTGAGAACACGCTGATAGAGTACATATACATTACGCTTTTCAGGCTCGCTCTCGGGAATAACGCCTGCTTTGATCTCAACCTTGTATACTCCGCCTTTTGTGAGAAGGAATACGTTGTTTGAACGGTCTGTCGGGAGATCAAACTTAGTTGTCTTCTGAGCCTTCGGGAGAAGCTGACCTGCATTTGAAACGAGGGCGTGAGTAGCCTGAACAAGGCTGAGGTATTTCTGTGAAGCGCCTGTGTACTCGCCGCCGTTGTTGAAATAGAGGTTAGCTGCACCGTTGATGAAGCAAACCATAGTTGTAAGAATATCTGAAGCCATCGGGATGTCTACAACAACGCCGAAAACTTCATCTTTCTTGAAATTGGTATTGAAGAATTTAGCAGGGAAGTTGATAGCCTGACCTCTTGTCATGAGGTATTTCTGAGTGACAGAATATCTGCCTGTGATACTGTTTGGCATAGTATTTGATTCCTTTCGGTTGTAATTTTATATTTATGGGATGGGCTTATCCGAGCATTTCGCGTGTCATGCGAGCGAGGATGTCCATACCCTTTTCGATCTGTTCGTTAGTAGGAGTTGAGTAGTTAAGTCTGAATGACTTGCTTACTTCGTCCTGACGGATGCTGAATGAATTACCGGGGACTATTGCGACCTTGTAATCCTTAACAGCCTTGGTGCAAAAAGCGTTCATATCGCAGCTATCCGGGAGTGTACACCATATAAAGAGACCGCCCTGAGGTTTTATATAAGAAATATCCTTTGAGAATCCGTTTTCGATATAGCTGCACATGAGATCGCATTTCTTGCGGTAGATGTCGCGCAGCTTGCTGAAGTGGGCTTCACGGTCAACAGTAGTCATGAAGCGGTGTGAGACTACCTGTGCCCAGATATTCGAGTGAACGTCTGATACCTGCTTGCAGACGATCATTTTCTGGATGATAGGAGCAGGAGCGGAAACGAAACCTGTTCTGAAACCGGATGATATGATCTTCGAGAATGTGCTTGAGTAGATAACTCTTCCCTCTGTATCGAGACTCTTTATAGTAGGAACATTCTCACCGGCGAATCTGAGTTCGCCGTAAGGATCGTCTTCAAGGATGATGAAGTCATACTTGCAGGCGAGCTCATATACTGCCTTTCTCTTGGCAAGTGACATAGTTCTGCCTGTCGGGTTCTGGAAGTTCGGGATAAGATAGAGTATCTTGACATTCTTCTCAGTTTTTAAAGCATTTTCCAGTTTTTCGAGGTCAATGCCGTCGGCTTCCATATCAATGCCTACGAGATTTACATTATAGGAACGAAAAGCGTTCAGTGAACCGATAAAGCTCGGAGATTCACAGAGGAGGGTATCGCCTTCGTTGAGGAGTACCTTGCATGAGAGTTCGTTTGCCTGCTGACCGCCTGATGTAACGATGAGCTCATCAAATTCCTTGTGGAAGCAGTTCTTTTCGGTCATCCAGCTTTTGAGGAAGTCTCTCAGAGGAGTATAGCCTTCGGTTATGTTATACTGGAGAGCGAGTACCGGATCATCGCGGAGAAGCTCAGCTGAGATCTCAGCGATCCTCTCTGTCGGAAAAGCTTCAGGAGCAGGATTTCCGGCAGCGAATGAAATAACTTCCGGATCAGATGTGAATTTGAGTATTTCACGGATCGCGGACGCTTGAAGTCCGGTCACTTTATCGGAAAATTTATATTCCATTATATATACCAGCCTTTCAAATCAATATGTATGCGGCGGCGAAAGATACAGCCGCTGAAATAACAAATGCCTATCCTATATTATACCACATATTTCTTGATTCTGCAACATATATTTTCTTGAAAATCTAATTTTATGCTGCTCATTCTATTATATTTAAGATCAGGGGCGGCTTCGACCGGAGGAGAACATGAAAAAGCAGACATTTCTGAAAGGCTCGCTGATACTTATGGCTTCAGCGATAGCGGCAAAGGCTCTTGGAGCGGTTTTCAAGATACCGCTCACGAATATGCTTGGCGGAGTGGGCATGAGTTATTTCAGCTGTGCTTACAGTTTGTTCATGCCGTTTTATGCGCTTATCGTAACTGGTATAACGTCAGCTGTTGCGAAGCTTGTGGCTTCGAGTGCCGCGCTTGGAATGTATTCAAATGCGCTTAGGATAAGACGTGTTGCGTTAGTGTTGTTTTCAATTGCAGGAGTTCCGGCGAGTCTTCTGCTGGCGACGTTTGCAGTACCTTTCAGCATATATTCTGTCGGCAGTACAGAGGGAGCTGCCTCAATAATCATGATAGCACCGGCAGTGCTTTTCGGGTGCATAACGGCTGTCGAGAGGGGATACTATGAGGGAATGGGGAATATGTTCCCGACTGCACTTTCACAGATCGCAGAGGGCTTTGTCAAGGTTTTTGCAGGACTTTTTCTTTGCCGTTTTGTCACTGATAACAGTGAGTTCTTTATGAGCCGTTTTCCGTGGGCGACTGATATACGCGCCCTTGCTGCGGCTGCCGGTATTCTCGGCGTTACTCTGTCCTCACTTGGAGCGGCAGTATATTTATGGATAACAAGGCTGTTTTCCGGACATCTTCCTGACGGTGAGAAATGTCTCGAAGGAAGACGTATCATAGCGAAGAAACTCATCCGCGAGGCACTGCCCGTCGGTGCAAGTGCAGTTGTGACAAATTTTACAGCACTGATAGATATGTGGACTATAATCGGAATCCTTTCACATACCGGTGGTTACAACGGAATGTTTGAGGGCGTATCTGCTGATGAAGTGCCGCGGTTCGTTTACGGCTCTTTTTCGGGAATTGCCCTGACTGTATTCAACCTTGTACCCTCGATCACGAATATGCTTGGAAAAGGTGCGCTTACCTGTATTGCTTCTGCAAGAGAAGTAAACGATAAAGCCGGTTTCCGCCGCGGGAGTATACAGGCGCTGCTGATAGCTGAGATAATAGCAGTACCCTCGGCGGTAGGACTTGGAGTTACAGCTCCTCAGGTGCTTGGTATCCTCTTTCCGAATCAGACCGATGAGGCAGCGATATGTATATCCTCACTGAGACTGCTGATGCCGGCAATGGTGTGTCTGTGTGTATCTTTTCCGCTTTTCAGTATGCTTCAGGCGATAGGCAGGGCAGGACTTCCGCTGAAGATCATGATTCTTGGAACTTTTGTGAAGCTTGCCGGAAATCTGGCGTTTATACCGCTTTGGGGCGTTGACGGTGCAGCTGCTGCAACATCAGTGTCATATCTGGTGATACTGGCGGTTTCTGTGGTCATATACCTGCGCGAGAGCGGTCTGAGGCTTGAGGCAGCGCCTTTTCTGAAGGTCGGATATGCCGGAGCAATGTGCGGCGGAACGGCATATCTTGCATCAGGATTATTTGCAGTCTATGGCATGATAGCTGCATTTGCAGCGGCGCTCATTCTGGGCGGAGGTACATATATCGCAGTCCTGTTTTTAGGCTTCCGCGGCGAATTCGTACACATATGGTCAGGAAACAGAAAATCCCCGGCTGGAAAGCCGGGGAGACGGATCACTTTTTAAGAAGATCGCTTGGTACTTCGATAACGTCCTTTTCGGTTACATTTACCTTAATAACTGTTTCCTTGTCTCTTGCATCTTCACGGGTAGGGAAGAAAGCAAGTGTGAAGCCTTTCTTAGGATCTTCGGGAATAACGAAGCCTCCTACGATACCACTGAAAGAACTGTTTGCAGGAACTTTAAAAGGACTCTGGAAATATTTGGTATCATCAAAATTCTGTATAGCAAACACCTGAGTTCTGATAGCTGCGGACATTTCACGGTTATCCGGAAGCAGTATGTAGAAATTGTTGAGGGTGCTTAGCTCGTATTCGGTATCTGTTGAGTTGTTAATAGTTATGTCGAAGTAGAGATAATGCTCATTTTCGTCAGTGAGGGAAGCGGCATCAATGACCTTATTGAGCTTGAAAATGGTTTTGTTAGCTTCGACCTCTTTATTTGCTTCACCCTTGACTTCGCTTGAAGCGATGAGATCATTTCTTTCGTAAATTTTATAATTTGTTGAACTGCTGCTGCTTGCTGAACTACTGCTGCTGCAACCAACTAATGGTGTAACAGCCATTGCAGCTGCGAGAATAAGTGCTGTAAGTCTGAATTTTCTCATATCTGAGACCTCCGAAAATAAAAATACATCTTATATAGTATAGCATAAATCATAGCGCTATGTCAAGTAGTAATTAGTCATATAAACGAAAAAACAGTCCTCTAAAAGAGGACTGTATATTTCTTCCGGATCAAAAAGTGATCATTCTGCTGCTGGAGCTGAAACAGGGCAAACGCCAGCACAAGCACCGCACTCAACGCAAGCGTCAGCATCGATAACGTACTTTCCGTCGCCTTCAGAAATAGCGCCAACAGGACACTCAGCAGCGCAAGCGCCGCAGCTGATGCATTCGTCAGAAATAATGTATGCCATAATTATTGCACCTCCATAATTTTAAGGACGTATCCTTATTAATTACATTTTACCATAACTGCAATAAAAATCAATAGCTTTTTGTTAGCTTTTGCTTACTTGTTGGATACTGCCTTATTGTTTTTCTTGTCGGCTTTGATTTCCTTGGATGTATTTTCATTTTTGCCGCTGAACTGAGCGCAGGCAAGACCTGCAAAAGTCCAGAATACAGGCGAATATGTTATGTTGCTGCAAGTTATGAAGAACATAAGGATCCCGCATATCAGAATGAGAAATACTGCGGTATCGTTAATATCTCCGCCCTTGCGGAATTTCTTATAAGCCGAAGCTGCTGTCAGAAGCAGAAGACCGATAAGCAGTATCAGTGAAGGTACTCCGCGTGTTGCGGCAGTGTAGAGATACTCGTTGTAGACCTTATCGAATGTTCCGACGTTTACTGTTGCAATATCGCTTATTGATGATTTAGCTGAGCGGTATCCGTAGGTATAAAGCTGAGGATATACAAGCTGCTCAGGACCTGTTCCGTAAAGCTTATTATCCTTGATTATCTTCATTGTTTTTTCATTTATGTATGTGTAAACATCATAGGTGTCGTCGATTTCTACCGATTTAGGGTTGTAAAGACCGCTTGCGGATGCTCTCTGGAATGCATCGTCCTCCCAGAGGATGTTGCCGTCGAAAAGGTGATAGCCGTTGTAGTCGCCGGATTTTACGGTTGCACATATGCCGAAGCTCAATCCTGCTGCTGCGATAACTGCTGCCACGGAGAGGAGTCTTGTCTTAGGCTTTTTGGAGGCGAAAAGTGCGATGATACCGGCAAGGATTCCGAGGATAAGTCCGCACCACCCTGCGAGAGTTCTTGTGAATATCATTACGAATCCGCTGAGAGCAGCACTTATGGAAGCTCCTATGCGGATGATCTTATTTTCATGTGAAGCGCTGAGAGTGAGTGAGGCTGCGAGTGACAGGCAAAGCACCATCGAAAGGAATATCGGTGACTGTGACATTCCGTCCGGTGCGATAGTCTGTACGGATACAGCAATGTCGGTATATGAATAGTAGATGAATTCCTTTGTGGTTATCTGGATGATCGAGAATATGGAATTGACTGCTCCGAGCGCTGATAGTGCGATAAGAAGCGTGTTTACGGCTTTCTTACGTTTTATCGAAGCAGCTGTGATAAAGAAGCAGAAATAAAATATTATAGCGAGCAGACCTTCACCGCGCTGCGGAAATCCATAGAATCCGACTGTTCTGTCGTAGCCGTTGTATAACGACACCGTGCCCCATCCGAGGATACCCGCAAAAAGTACAGCTGGAAGTATTATGCTTCCGTTAACGTATTTTTTAATAAGCGCTATCATTGCAAGTATCATGCATAAAACGCCTGAAATAGCAAGACCTACTGCTGATGCGGAATAGGTTACTGTTTTCTGCATTTCCGGTATGATATTTGCGAGAGGAACAGCAAAGAGTGCAGTAAGCAGACCGAATGTTGCCAGCTTAGCGTATTGATCCTCGGTCATATTCAGGATAAAATTTGATTTCTCCGAGGATTTGAAAATAGTTTTAGCCATAGCAATGACCTTCCTTTATAGTATTGGAGATAAAAACGGCTGCTGAGAGTACCTCAGCAGCCGTAAAAAGACGTTATTTTGCGTAATCTGTAACTCTGCTCTCACGAATAAGGTTGACCTTGATCTGTCCTGGATAATCCATTTCGTTCTCGATCTGCTGAGAGATCTGTCTTGCGACGAGAACCATTTTCTCATCGTTGATGACTTCCGGAACGACCATGATCCTGACCTCACGACCAGCCTGTACAGCAAAGCATTTCTCAACGCCCTCGTAGGAGTTGCATATCTCTTCGAGTTTCTGGAGACGTTTGATGTAGCTTTCGTAGTTTTCACTTCTTGCGGCAGGTCTTGCAGCTGAGATAGCGTCGGCTGCCTGTACGATGCAGGCTATAACTGTTCTTGGCTCTACGTCGTTGTGGTGAGCCTCAACAGCGTGGATGATAATAGGATTCTCGTTGTATTTCTTACAAACGTCAACGCCTATCTGTACATGAGAACCTTCGATCTCGGCGGTAAGGGCTTTACCAATATCGTGGAGGAGACCGGCACGTCTTGCGAGGTTAGCGTCTACACCGAGTTCTGATGCGAGCACACCGCAGAGCTTTGCGACTTCGATCGAGTGATCGAGGACGTTCTGACGGTAGCTTGTACGGAATTTAAGTCTTCCTATGAGTTTGATAAGTTCGTGGTTAAGACCGTGAACATTGGTTTCGATAACTGCGCGTTCACCTTCCTGCTTGATACGGTATTCGACCTCACGGCGAGCCTTATCGACCATTTCCTCAATACGTGTCGGGTGGATACGACCGTCTGCAATGAGCTTTTCGAGAGCAATCCTTGCGACCTCACGGCGGATCTGATCGAAGCAGGAGAGAGTGATAGCTTCCGGTGTATCATCGATAATGAGGTCTACACCGGTGAGGGTTTCGAGGGTACGGATGTTACGGCCTTCACGACCGATGATACGTCCCTTCATTTCGTCATTAGGGAGAGGAACGACGGAAACGGCAGCTTCTGAGACCTGATCTGCGGCTACCTTAGCGATAGCGAGTGAGATATAGCTTCTTGCCTTTTCCTGACATTCATCCTTGATCTGCTGATCGTAAGCAGCGATCTTGACTGCTTTTTCATGAACGAGGTCGTCCTCAAGCTTTGAGATTATGTATTCTTTAGCCTGATCCTTAGTGAACTCAGAGATCCTTTCGAGGACATCGAGCTGACTTTTCTTAATAGTTTCAGCTTCCTTGAGTTTTTCATCTGCAGATTTGATCTTCTGATTGAGAACATCCTCTTTTTTCTCGAGGTTATCGGTTTTTTTATCGAGATTTTCTTCTTTTTGCTGCATACGTCTTTCCTGACGTGACAGCTCTGCTCTGCGATCCTTGATTTCTTTATCCGCGTCGCTGCGGAGTTTGTGGATCTCGTCCTTGGCTTCGATAAGAGCGCTTTTCTTTTTATTATCCGCATCCTTTTCGGCATCTTCTATGATGCGCTCTGCCTGCTGTTCAGCTGAACCGACGATGGATTCTGCCTGAAGCTTACGCTTTTCTATACCGGCATTGACGCCCTTGCTGTAAGCGAGAAAACCGGCAACAGCAGCGCCTGCTGCCAAAGCAACGATGATCAGTACAATAGCGAGAGTCAAGTTCATACAGTGCATTACCTCCTTTTGTGTAGAATTTATAGTTTGTATCATAAAACTTTACTACTACAAGGCGGTAAATGCCGCATTATTTTATTCATTTAAATATATTGATCAAGAGTCTGGGAACAGACTCGCAAAACATAGCGGACGCACAGCGCCCATAATTTGTTTCAGTTATCATATTTATATAACGGGATGATATATTTCTGCCCGTAATGATGTAAAACAAAGCTGCATATACTGCCATAGTAATATTATGCAAATAAATACAACATAATTATTATATACTATTTTTGAAAATATGTCAATGACTTTCCGGCGAATAAGACAACGGCTGAATTTATTTTTATTTTTGACTATTTTTGATCCGCAGCAAATTGAAAGCAGTTTATTCCATAACGTGTTCCATAGCGTGATAGAAAATGGTCTGAACGTGGTCATCGCATAGCGAATAGAATATGGTTTTGCCTTCACGGCGTGAGCTTACAAGACGTGCCTGTTTCAGAACTCTCAGCTGGTGAGATATAGCGGACTGTGTCATGCCGAGTACCTTTGCTATGTCACAAACGCACATTTCGCTATGGCAGAGTACAAATATAATGCGTATCCTTGTAGGATCACCGAATACTTTCAGCAGTTCGGCAGCTTCGTAAAGAGCTGATTCATCCGGCATGACACTGGATATTTTATCAATTAAGTCTTTGTGTATTGTGGTGTTGCCGCAGATATGTTCTTCCATGGTTAACTCCTTCAGAATATTGATATAAGTAACGCTGCGCCTATCGGCAGAGCAGCACAGAATAAGGTGCCTAATGTACAGGTAGCTATTGCGAAACGATCGAATACGCATTTCTTTTTTCGGCTGAGAAGCACGGTATATTGCTTTTCTTTTTTGTAAAGTCTGTTTTCGTGGTGACCTTCTTCCGGAAAAACGTTCGGGTATTCAACGCCGTCCACTATGTAATAAGCGGTTTTATAGCGGAAATACGGTGATCTGTCAATACGTGAAAACTGTGCTTTTACTGGCTTTGAAAGAAGTATTCTTATAAACATAACGAAGAATAACACTGCCATTGACGCAGAAGCGAGCAAAAGAAGCAATATTGCAGCAGTGACGAGCGTCTGGATCTTTATGCCAAGTATAAGACAAACTGCAATGATGACGGCAGTTGCTGCAACGAATTCCATAGCAGACTCCTTTCAGAATCGTATTGTGGATCGTATACTGATTAATGTCTGCACAATTATTTAGTAATTTGTGCTTTGCGAAGAAAGTTACGGGCAATAACTGCCTTATGGCGGCTATTGAGGTTACACTTATTATAACATACCATTATAAAAATAGCAACAGATTGGATAAAATCGGACAATAAATCAAATATATATACGAATTTACAAAAAGTTTAGAAAAATCTTCGAAAATCATAACATCGCATATATGTAAATGTGATAATATTAGTATGAGAAATTCTGAAAGGAGGGGAGACGAATGACCGATACTTCAAATGATGCCGAGAAGGACATATTGGATGTTGTTGAGGATTTCGACTACTCTACACAGAACAGCTCCTATAACGAGAAATACAAAAAATGGCGTAAAAACAAAGATAATCGTCACGCCTTTCGCTTTCAGGGGAATAAAAAGGAAAAGGTATTTAACGACAGCCGAGGCTTCGAGAAACGCTCTCCGGAAGCTGTTGAGAAAAAAATAATCAATAGAGTAATGTATGTTCTGGGCATTGCTATGCTTATGTTCATAGTTATCGATAATTCCGCGAACAGGCTTCTTGCTCCGCTTTTCAGATGCTTTGGCATAAATGTTCATGCAAGTATGCTCAGTGCCGCAGTTTATGGGAATGTTACAGGAGTCGTTGAGGTGCTTCTGCTTGCTTCTGCTCTGAAGATACTCATTCCGGTAATATACATACAGCTGAAACTGAAAATGCCTTTAAGCGTCGGTTATATGAGCCATGTGAACAGTACGGCTGAGATAGTCAACTCTGTTGGTCTGGCGCTTGTGGCTTGCACGGTAGTTTGTCTTCCGACTGCTTATTCGAGCGATACAAAGGAGATATATACGTTATTCAAATCCGCAAATGCTGATGTTTCACTCTGGGGTCAACGTGAATTTGTGGTATATGCCCTCTTTACGCTCGTAGTATTTCCGGCTGTATATGAACTTTTCCTGCACGGCCCTATTTTTGCCGCGCTGAGACAATTCGGCGACAGATTCGCAATAGCTGTTACAACAGTGGCTGCCTGTCTGCTTGCCGACACTCCAAGCGAGATACCTGCAACATTTCTCATATCACTGCTTGCTGCTGTAAGTATGCTCAGAAGCGGTACTATTATGACTGCGTTTATTATAAACATAATCTATAAGTCATATACGTTCGCGCTTATTATGTTTGAAAACGAGAATACTCCGAGTATGCTGCTGAAGCGTAACGTTTTTATGATAGCTGCACTTGTTGCGGGAGTTGCTGTTTCCGGATCCATTTACATAGTACGCAGAAGAAAGGGCAGGAAACTGCATTTTATCGCTGCATATAAATCGGAGGTTTCTCCTCTGAACCGTGGTGTTATTGCCGTGAAAAGCTTTCCGTTTGCAGCTGTTGTAATGCTTTGTATACTTGAAATGGTTATTGGTGTGGTGTTCTGATTGGAAATAAGTAAATACATGGAAAGAGCCTTGCTTTTGGCGAAACAGGCTTACGATGAAGGTGAAGTGCCGGTAGGAGCGGTAGTCGTAAAAAAAACCACCGGCGAGATCGTCGGCGAGGGAAGAAATATGCGCGAGGGTGCTAAAAACGCTCTCGCACACGCTGAAATAATAGCAATAGACATGGCTTGCAGAACTCTCGGCGGCTGGCGGCTTCCCGAATGTGCGATATATGTCACGCTTGAACCTTGTCCGATGTGCTGCGGTGCGATAATCAATTCCCGCATTGACGATGTTATCTTCGGGGCTTATGACTACAAGAGCGGTTCGGCAGTTTCGGTACAGAAAATGTTTGAGCTGCCTTATAATTACCGCCCGAATGTTACCGGCGGAGTTATGGAAAAGGAGTGCGCGGATATGCTTTCGGCGTTTTTTAAGGAACTCAGAATAAAAAAATCATCGCCGAAAATGCCGTAAATTCGTGGTATTGGTTCTGCTGAGAAAAATTTTTTGAAAAAATTCAGAAAAACGCTTGACAAGTTGACTTTTATCTGATATAATATTAAGGCAGTCAGGTGAGACTGTGAATGCGAGTGTGCTGGAATAGGCAGACAGGCACGTTTGAGGGGCGTGTGTCGAGAGACGTATGGGTTCAAGTCCCATTACTCGCACCAAAGACCTATTGTGAAAACGATAGGTCTTTTGTTGTATATGAACGATTTTAAGGCTGTACCATTGCGGTACAGCCTTTTTAGTTTATCCTGAAAATGTCGTCGTAGCTTACTTTCAGCAGTTTTTTCAGCAGGATTATCTCGTCGGGGTAGAGGTGACGCTGCCCAACCTCTATCTTTGCGAGGGCGCTGCGGGTTATGTCGCAGCCGTTCACCTGTAAGCGAGCAGAAAGCATTTCCTGCGTGATACCGGCTTTTTCACGCAGTACGCGGATGTTGTTGCCGACTGCTTTTTCGATCTCTTTGTTCATAATACACAAATCCTCCGTAAAAATTTTTGCACCTGAATAAGTGCAAAATTCATTGACTTTATTATATACATATGCTATAATAAAATTGCACCTAAATAGGTGCAAGATGTAAAAAACTTACAATTTAAAGGAGTGATGATTATGTTGTTAACATTGTTAGGAATTGCTGCGGCAGGTGCGGTTGGATATAACTGCGTAAAGGATGAGGAACACAGAGAAAAGACTAAGAAGGTCGTGAGCAAATTGGGGGATTCATTGGCAAATCAGGCGATTAAGAGCGGTAATCAGGATTGTATAGATGCGGCTCAGAAATGGTATGACTCTAAATCAAACGGAACTGATAATAATAGCGATGAGGATTATTAATACAATTTATGGAACAGCTTTGTAAATCAATTTGTCAATGGTGTGGCAAGCAGGGAAAAATAGCGTATACTGAATGCGGTCATATGCCAAATCAGACACCGTTTGTTCCCGGGAAATGTAATTGCCACCCATCAGGAAAACAGGATATGCCCCACTCACCAAGGTGGGAAAAGCAATAGATTAAAAGGAGGAATTATTTATGGCATTTGAAAGATATCAGGTTATTGTTATATTTGGTGACGGAACACAACAACGTTCTATTATCCCTGCAAGCTCTGCCAGTGAAGCAGAAGCGAAAGCAAGAGCAGGAGCAAGAGGAAGTGCAGCTTCACATCAAGGAATCGAACAAGTTTTAGTTGATCTTATGTGATTTACACATTAAGAATAGTGTGACGCCGAGGGCGGCGTCACCTACATACTAAGAAAGGAGTACCCTGCGGTACTCCTTTTTTGTCACAGTATAAAGCAGATAAGACCTGAGCAGCCGTCATTGATGACGCGTTCGAGAGTCTCCTGCAATTTCAGACGAGCCTCGACGGGCATTTTGTAGAGCTTGTTGTGAAGTCCCTCGTTTACGAGATCGTGCAGTGACTTTCCGAAAATATTGGACTCCCATATTTTGGTCGGATCGTCATCGAAGCCGTCGAGGAGATACATTACAAGTTCCTCGGATTGCCTTTCAGTGCCGACGATAGGACTGACAGTGGTGTTTATATTCGCTTTCATCAGGTGTATCGACGGCGCAGAGGCTTTGAGCTTGACACCGTATTTGCCGCCCTGACGGATTATCTTCGGCTCTTCGAGTGTCAGCTCTTCGAGTTCGGGCATAACGATACCGTAGCCTGTCGCCTCGACCTCAGCAAGTGCCGGTTCGATTCGCTGATACTTCCTGCGGATGTCGTTAAGCTCCATAAGAAGCGGCATGAGGTCGCTTTCGCTTTCGATCTCGATGCCTGTTGTTTCACCGAGTATCTTGTAGAAAAGATTGCTGTCGAGGTCAGCGGTCATAGTGACAGAGCCTTTTCCGAGGTCAATGGACGTTATCGAGGCACTTACAACGTGCGGACACTGAGCCATAGCTTCGGCAGCCGAAGCAGCCTCACGGACGAGTTTGATGTTCTTTGCTGCATCACGGATGCAGTTGAGTATCTCTGATTTCAACCAGTGACCTTTTTCGAGCGAATTTATCCAGCGGGAAGTACGTATGTTGATCTCACGTATCGGGAAAGAGAAAAGTATCTCACGGATGATATTGCGGATGTCCTCTTCGCCGAGGTCAAGGCAGTTTACAGGGATGACCTTTGTATCGTATCGTTCTGTGAGTTCAGCTGCGAGTTTCTGTACTTCCGGCAGAGTGGGATCGACAGTGTTCATGATAACTACAAACGGCTTTCCAAGCTCTTTGAGTTCACGGATAACACGTTCTTCACATTCTTCGTACTCTGCACGGGGAATGTCCGAGATAGAGCCGTCGGTTGTGATGACCAGACCGATCGTGGAGTGGTCGGTGATGACTTTTTGTGTACCTATCTCAGCCGCCATATTGAAAGGTATTTCCTCATCGAACCATGAGGTCATGACCATACGCGGCTGCTCGTTTTCGATATATCCGAGCGAGCTTGGTACAATATAGCCTACGCAGTCGATGAGACGGACGTTGAATATCGCGCCGTCACCGAGATTTATCTCGACTGCTTCTTCCGGGATGAACTTAGGCTCGGTAGTCATGATAGTTTTGCCGGCAGCGGACTGCGGAAGCTCGTCGAGAGCGCGTTCGCGCTTGAATTCGCTGCTGATATTCGGGATAACGAGCGATTCCATAAAACGCTTGATAAAAGTTGATTTGCCTGTTCTTACAGGACCGACAACGCCTATGTAAATATCGCCGCCTGTACGTTCAGCGATATTGCTGTATATATCTTTAACCATATCTTGCTCCTTATTAGTATTTCTTTAGCAGGGATGTGTTCACTGAGGATTACCGATCATGTTACGATCGGTATGAGCAGCATACCGCCGTTTTCAAGGTGATCGCCTTCGAGATCATTCTCTTCCATTATTGCAGAAACACAGGTGCTGTAACGTTTTGCGATGCTCCATACATCTTCGCCGGGAACTCCAAAATACAGCTTTATTGCATAATCTCCGTCGCGGGATTTGCGTACACTGTCGTCAACTGTTATATCTGTAATCGCTTTGACCGCTGCGGAGGGAGTTACGGATATTCTTGCGGACATTTCAGATTTTGCAGTAAGAATGCCGTCTGAGGAAATAGTGTAGGAGACGTCATTTGGGGTGATTTCTGCGATAACAGCGGAATTGCTCATATCATCGCCTATGGTGATAGTTTCCTCGAAGGTCTCGTCCTTATCGGGCATGGAGATCATTCCGGAATTATCGCGGACTGCCATTGAATATGTAAGCATACCGCTGATAACAAGCGATTTACCGTCTTCGAGGAGACGTGTGTTGATATTTTTGGGAGTTACCCACATGGAGTAGATCGTTTCGGGAACGCTGTCACCTTCGGCGAGACGTGCTGTGTGGCGGAAGCTCTCGTTATATACAGTAGGGAGCTGTTCAGCATCTATGTCCGAGAACGTAACTTCACAGGGATATACAGTTGAATAAGCGTCTGTTCCGACCATTACTGTGGAAGTCCTTACAGCGCTGCATATAAGGCGGAGATCAGCTTCGCAGCGGAGTATACGGTTTTCGCCGTCCTTTCCGGCAGCCGGAGTTATTTCGCAGGATATTATTTCCGGAGTTACTCTGCATTCGTAGTTCTCGTCGATCGTATCAATGTCTATGACCTGACTGTAAGGAAGTGAGAAATTCATCGCTTCAAGAGCACCTGAACCGTCGCTGCCATAGGAATAGAGCAGATCTATACCGAGTTCTCCTTTGACGAGCAGCTTTCCCGAGATCATTTTCTTCTCGCAATCCGTGACCTTGCTCCGGCAGTTTACTATGTTCGCAACAGCAGGCTGTGCAGGTGAGAGCTCCGTTTCTTCTGATAAGTGCAGTTGCTTTTCTGTTACTGATTTTTGTGCGGCAAAAGTCATGGGAGTTGTTTTCAGCTGAAGATTCATTCCTGATACATAGGAGATGACCTCCTGAGAAGTTTCACAGCTTACGGAAACCTTGATAGATACTGCGCCGTGGAGATCGAAACGCCTTTTGTTGACGGCACGGAAATTGATGTGGTCTGCCTTGGGTATAAGGCTTACAGTCGGCTGTTCGCAGGGGCGTTCGAGATCAATCGAACGCTGATAGGTCTGGAACTGAGTTACAGAGCGGATAACGCTGTCGCCTTCGCCGCAGTAGAGGATATTGATGTCGCATCGCAGCTCATAGGAAAGCTTATCGCCGTTAATATTCCAACCTGTGATAACAGGAACAGTTTCGCAGCGTACTATCCTGAAAATATCCGGATAGTAGTCCGGAAGAATATAATCGAGGTCGATGTTCTGTTCCTGTATACCTTCGTATACGCTTACGGCAGCCGGTAAATTTTCTTTGTTCATTTTCAGATCCATATGGAGAACCTCCTTGAAAAATGCTTTGTAACATGATATTCAGAGCAAAGTACAAGTATTCCGGAAGAATATATATGTATTTATTTTAACAAGTTAGCACAATGTTCGCATTTTCAATTGCCTGAAATGCTTGAAATTCGGATAATATCATGATATAATTATCATATTGTTATTATGCTGGGTAAATATCGGAATTATTTAAGGCTGCGGTTAATTCCGCGGAAAGGGATACGATGAAGATAATAAAGCTACTGGCGGTGCTTTCAGCTTCCATGATAGCTTCTGCTTCTGTTGGATGCAGAAGTAAGAGCAGCAGTTCAAAAAAGTCGAACCGCCCCGATTACTATACAAGTACCGCGGCATCTGAAAGCGGCAAAAAAACTAAAACTACTGATAACGGCAGTAATGAAGCCGAAACAGCCGAGCCGACATCAAAGCATATCAGTCCTGTTGAGACTCTTTCGGCTTCATGCTCTTCTCAGTATAATGCCGGTAAGGTGATAGAACGTACTGACGGCAGCAATACTTTGAAGATACCGCTTTCGGAATTTATCGAAGACGGAGATGAAGTTTCATCGTTCGTATTTACGATATATTCGGCTGACGGCGGCGATATTGGTACTTTTAAGGGCGGATGCGGCATTTCTGTTAATGAGGATTGCGCCGCGGCTACTACGAAAGGCTGGTATCAGTCCAAGGACTTCTCAGCGGCTACGCAGGGCAGCTACGGTGAGATAAGATGGGATGTTCCGGCGGAGATCAGAAGCAGTATAAGTGCAGGCGGAGAAGTGATGTTCGGCTATTGGTGGGGCAATTCGACGAGCATCAAAATAGAGAGTGCGGTCTGTGAATATACAAGAACGAGGGATATACCCGTAGATGGAACTATTTCATATGATGTAGGGAAAAGTGTTGAATTCAGTGCCGATGATAATAAGATAAAGGTCCCGGCAGCAGAATTCCTTCCTGAAAATGCTGTTCCTGAAGCTGTCATATATAATGTTAGTTCTTCCGGCGGATTCCGGAAGTTTACGGGAGCATTCGGTTACAGTTCTTCAGCCGGCAGTTATCAGTCGGGGGATACAGCTGTCTATACAGATAGTTCCTCGCTTTCGCTGACGTGGTTCGTTCCGGATGAGGCGAAAGCTCTTGTATCAAAGGATGGTGAAATTGTTTTGGGGTATTGGTGGAGTGAGCAGCCTTCGGTAAAGCTCGATTCTATCACAGTGAAGTATAGTCAGGGGGACGGTTCAGCAGCGGTTCCGACTCCTAAAAAGACAGTTTCCGGAGATAAGCCTGAGACTTCAAGCGGATTCAGAAAGGCTTCGCAGATAGTTGACGATATTAAGGTGGGCTGGAATCTCGGCAACACGCTTGAGTGTTATGACTACAAGTCGTGGAGCAGCAATGCGGAAACAGCATGGGGCAATCCTGCAACTACTAAGGACATGATAAAGGCGGTAAAGGATGCCGGCTTCAATGCGATACGCATACCTGTAACGTGGGGCGAGCATATGGAGAGCGGCAATACAATAGACAGCGCATGGATGTCGCGCGTAAAGGAAGTCGTTGATTATGCATACTCAGAGGACCTTATCGTTATACTGAATATGCACCATGATGACTATGTGTGGTTTACTCCTTCTGATGCAGAATATGAGTCCGACCGCGCTAAGCTTATCGACATCTGGAAGCAGATATGCTCTGTTTTCGGTGACTACGGCGACAGACTGATCTTTGAGGGCATGAATGAGCCGCGAACAGTCGGCAGCTCGGCTGAATGGAGCGGCGGTACAACTGCTGAAAGAAAGGTAGTCAACAAGTATGCTCAGGACTTCGTTGATACTGTAAGAGCATCCGGCGGCAATAATGCCGAAAGGACGCTTATTGTCACATCCTATGCAGCTTCTGCGGAAACATCTGCTATCAATGATGTAGTAGTGCCTAAGGATGACAATATCATACTTTCTATACATTACTATGCTCCGTGGAATTTTGCCGAGGGAAAACGCGTTACATTCGGCGATCAGGACAGAAGAGAGCTTGATGCTAAGTTTACCGAGCTGCGTCAGAAATTCGTAGCAGCCGGTACTCCGGTAATGATATGCGAATTCGGATGCGTTGCAGCTGCTGATGATGCTACACGCGCAGATTATTACAACTATTACATCTCATCAGCAAAAGCAAATGGTATCAAATGCTTTGTCTGGGATAACGGTGTATCCTCAGGCAAGGACAGCTACGGTATCTTCAACAGGAACGCTCTCAGCTGGAATACAGCTATCCTCGATGGTATCATGAAGGGCGCAGAATAAAAATATTGGAACTGTCTTGTTTAACAAGGCAGTTCTTTTTGCAGAATGCCTTTATGCAGTATCGACATTTCGGGACTGTTAATTTGTGTAGAACATACAAATATTCTTGAAATGGCAAATATCTTCTTCACTTTTTTTAAAAAATATGTTATAATGATACCGCGAGTAGCTGTTTATTGCTGCTATGGAGGTGGACATTGCTTGAAAACGCTCTTTATATCTGATCTTGACGGGACTCTGCTCAGTCCTGAACCAGCGATCACGGAGTTTACAGCTGATGCTGTGAATAGTGCAATATCCGCCGGCGCGTACTTTACCTTTGCGACTGCGCGTTCAGTTTATTCAGCTGTGCCGATAACTGCAAGGCTGAATATCAATGTGCCATGTCTGCTCATGAACGGTGTAAGCATATACGATCTAAGAGATAAATGCTATATCAACAGCGAATTTATCCCGCCGGCGGCTTCTGCTGAGGTGCTGAAGGCGTTTGAGAGACATAACGTGCGTTGTTTTATGTACAGGATAGACGAGGAAATCCTCACCTGCTATTACTCCGAACTTACTACAAAGGTCATGAGAAGCTTTGCAGAATCGCGGAAGAATGAGTATAAGAAACCTTTTGTTCAGCTTGATCGGCTTATCGACAAAGCGGATGAGCGTACAGTATACTATACAACTACCGGTCCTTATGAGACTTTGCTGCCGGTAAAACTTGAGGTTGAGAAGATACGCGGCGTTGACTGCGCTTTCTACCTTGATGTGTATAACGGTGAGTGGTATCTTGAGATATTCTCGGACAAGGCTTCAAAGTCTAACGGATTGAAATATCTCCGCAGTAAATACGGCTTCGACAGGATCGTTGCTTTTGGTGATAATCTCAATGACCTTCCTATGTTTGAACAGGCTGATGTTAAGATAGCCGTTGGTAATGCAAGAGAAGAAGTCAGGGCGGCTGCGGATATTGTTATCGGTAATAATTCCGATGACGGCGTTGCAAAGTGGCTTATGGAGAACTATAAATGAAAAAACTGATATACTTTTTATCAGTGTTTATGGTGTATTTCGGAGCCGGATTTCTGACATTGTGGCTTATGTTGCGCGATTTCAACATAGACTTGGACTATGAGCCTCAGACAAATGCAGAAATGTTCCGCGACGCTGCGATATTCTTTGCACCATTTATAGCAATGCTGCTTGGCGAAGCTGCGGCATTTCTTATCGGAAGGAAGCTTTTTGAAAAGTGGAAGCTGAAAGAAGCTTTCATAACACTGGCAGTATCGGCTGCCGGATTTATAAGCGCAGCATCTGCTGCAGTGATGATTATATAATGATAACTAACCAGTTAAAATAACGGCAGAAATACCGTTTACTTTATACGATAATCATAACATGAAAGGAAATACATAAATATGAAGAAACTTATGTTAGGTAACGAGGCTTTCGCAAGAGGTCTCTATGAAGCAGGATGCCGCGTGGTATCAAGCTATCCCGGAACTCCTTCAACAGAGATCACCGAAGAGGTCGCTAAATACGACGAGGTATACGCAGAATGGGCACCGAATGAGAAGGTAGCTATGGAGACCGCTCTCGGCGCTTCAATAGCAGGCGCAAGAAGCTTCTGCGGAATGAAGCACGTCGGACTCAACGTTGCAGCAGATCCGCTCTATACTGCCGCTTATACAGGCGTTAATGCAGGTATGGTAATTGCAGTTGCCGACGATCAGGGTATGCATTCTTCACAGAATGAGCAGGACAGCCGTCATCATGCTATTGCTTCTAAAGTGCCGATGCTTGAACCTTCCGATTCCACAGAATGTAAGGAATTCGTCAAGCTTGCTTTTGAACTTTCAGAGCAGTTCGATGCTCCGTTCATTGTAAGAATGTCAACAAGAGTTGCCCACTCACAGAGCATCGTTGAAATGGCAGACAGACAGGATCTTGAACTCAAGCCATATGAGAAGAATCCTCAGAAGTTCGTTATGATGCCGGCTTATGCAAAGGGCAGACACGTTTTCGTTGAAGAGCGTACAAAGAAGCTTATCGAGTACGCTGAGACAAGTCCGCTCAACCGTGTTGAGATCTCGGATAAGGCTGAATTCGGCGTTATCACTAACGGAGCAGCTTATCAGTATGTTAAGGAGGCTCTCGGCGAGAAGGCTTCTGTACTCAAACTCGGTATGGTAAACCCTTTGCCTGTGAAGCTCATTCAGGACTTCGCTGCTAAGTACGAGAAGGTATACGTTATCGAGGAGCTTGACGGCATAATCGAAGAACACTGCCGCAATATCGGCGTAAACAATGTTAAAGGCAAGGAGATATTCGGATATATTGGCGAGCTTCCGCAGTCTGTCATCGCTGAGAAGCTTCTCGGCGAGAAGAAGGAATATACTGCTCTTGATGAGAATATCCCGATAAGACCGCCTGTAATGTGTCCGGGATGTCCACACAGAGGTCTGTTCTACTGCCTCAGCAAGAACAAGATCACAGTTTCAGGCGACATCGGATGCTATACTCTCGGCGCTGCTGCACCGCTCTTTGCTGTTGATACTACAATTTGTATGGGCGCTTCTATCTCAGGTCTCCACGGCTTCAATAAGGCTCGCGGCGCTGAGACAGAACATAAGACGGTCGCAGTTATCGGCGATTCAACTTTCATGCACAGCGGTATGACAGGTCTTGTAAATATCGCTTATAACAACTCAAATTCAACAGTTATCATTCTTGATAACTCTATCACAGGTATGACAGGTCATCAGCAGAATCCTACCACCGGCAAGAACCTTAAAGGTGATCCGGCTGCTGCTATAAACCTCGAAGAGCTCTGCAAGGCTATCGGTATAAAGAGAGTGCGTGTAGTTGATCCTTACCACCTCGCTGAGACAGAGGCTGCTATCAAGGAAGAGCTTGCCGCAGATGAGGCTTCTGTTATTATCTCACGCCGTCCGTGTGCTCTTCTTAAATACGTTAAGCATAATCCTCCGCTCAAGGTCAATGCTGATAAGTGCGTAGGCTGCAAGATGTGCATGAAGCTGGGATGTCCTGCTATTTCGATGAGAGACGGCAAGGCTGTTATTGACCATACACAGTGCGTTGGCTGCGGCATCTGTCAGGAACAGTGCAAGGTCGGCGCTATCGAATAAAGGGTAAGAAGTATGCTGCAAATGAACATATATGAGGAGTTCGCTCACTGGTTGGACGCGCTCCTTGAAAATAATGATATGCCGGATTCTACAAAGGCTTTTTGTTTCAATCTCTATGTTGAATCCGAAGATGACCATGTTTACGGTATACAGCTTATCGCAGCAGGAGAGTTCGATCCTGCCGATGAAAGCGGAGAATGGGCGTGTGATGAGGTCTGGAGCAGTGAAGAGGATATTTTCACTGTTGACACCTCGGATGAGGATGATACGGGAAGTGAACACGCTCAGGAACTCTTCAGAGAAATGGTCAGCGAATACCTTGAAAACGGAAAGTACTGCGATGTACTGAGCGGTGCAAGGGCAGTCGGTATAGGCTTCGTTGACGGTGACCTTGACATAATATATAAAGCTGAATAATAAGGAGTAAATATAAATGGAAACTAAATCAGTTATGATAGTCGGTGTAGGCGGACAGGGTTCGCTGCTCGCTTCAAGACTTCTCGGAAATGTGCTTCTTGCACAGGGATTTGACGTAAAGGTCAGTGAAGTTCACGGAATGAGCCAGCGCGGCGGTTCTGTTGTAACTTATGTAAAATACGGCGATAAGGTGTATTCACCTGTTATCGAGAAGGGCGAGGCAGATGCTGTCATCTCGTTTGAGCTTCTTGAAGCTGCAAGATGTCTGCCATACCTCAAAAAGGGCGGAAAGCTCATAACATCCACTCAGCAGATAGATCCTATGCCTGTTATTACGGGGGCTGCAAGCTATCCTGAGGGACTTGTTGATAAAATAAAGGCAGCAGGTGCTGAGATAGTTGCTGTTGATGCGCTCTCACTCGCTGAGCAGGCTGGTACTGCTAAGGCTTCAAATGTAGTTCTTATGGGAGTTCTTGCTTCACGTATGGACTATCCCGAAGAGCTCTGGCAGAAGGCACTTGAACAGTGCGTTCCGTCTAAGTTCCTTGAACTCAACAAGAAGGCGTTTGAACTCGGCAAAAAAGCCGGAACTGTATAAGTATGACAATGCAGCGGTGATATAATAATACCAGCGGCTGCATAGGAATATAATACCTGATTGGCTGTTAAGCTATAAACTAATAATGTTAAGGAGTAGAAGTCCAATGGAAAGATATTGGAATGAAGAGATCGAGACCATGTCGAGAGATGACATGAAAAAGCTTCAGGACGAGCGTCTTGTAAAGCAGGTAAAGCACGTTTATGAAAACGTGAAGTATTACCGCGATCTCATGGACGAAAAAGGCGTAAAGCCGGAGGACATCAAAGGTACTGACGATCTTCATAAGCTGCCGTTTCTCAGTAAAGCTGACCTCAGAGAAGCTTACCCTTACGGACTCCTTGCAACACCGCTGAGCGAATGTGTGAGAATACATTCAACAAGCGGTACAACAGGAAAGCGTGTTGTCGCTTTTTACACTCAGAACGATATTGATATGTGGGAAGAGTGTACTGCGAGAGCTATTACAGCTGCCGGCGGTACAAAGGATGATATATGCCAGATAGCTTATGGTTTCGGACTCTTTACCGGAGGTGCCGGACTTAACGGCGGTTCACACAAGGTAGGCTGCCTTACAGTTCCTATGTCATCGGGAAATACCGACAGACAGATCACATTCATGCGCGATCTCGGTGCTACTATTCTTTGCTGCACACCTTCCTATGCTGCTTATATAGGCGAAACCCTTCATGATATGGGACTCACTCCCGACGATATTCAGCTGAAAGCAGGTATCTTCGGTGCTGAGCCGTGGACCGAGGAAATGCGCCGTTCTATTGAGAAATCTCTCGGTATTAAAGCTTATGATATTTACGGACTTACTGAGACAAGCGGTCCTGGTGTTGCTTTTGAATGCTCAGAGCAGAACGGAATGCACATAAACGAGGATAACTT
>ONAI01000008.1:0-9065 GCA_900315755.1 uncultured Ruminococcus sp. | reverse complement strand
GGTGAAGTCCTTCCGGAAGGTGAGGTCGGTGAACTTGTATTCACAAGCATTACCAAGGAAGCATTCCCGCTTCTGCGCTACCGCACACGTGATCTCTGTGTACTCAGCAGGAAGAAATGCTCATGCGGACGTACTCTTATCAAAATGTCGAAGCCTAAGGGAAGAAGCGATGATATGATGATAATCCGCGGAGTAAACGTATTCCCATCGCAGATCGAGACCGTTCTTATCGAGCAGGGATATTCGCCGAACTATCTCATCGAGGTCGACCGTGTGAACAATTCGGATACTCTCGACATCAGCGTTGAGATGAATCCTAACCAGCTTTCAGATAAGGTTAAGGATATGCAGAAGCAGGAGAGAGCGCTTGCAGAAGCTATGAAGCTTATGATAGGTATCAATCCGAAGGTGCATCTCGTATCACCGAAGTCGATCGAAAGAAGTGAGGGAAAGGCGGTTCGCGTTATTGATAAGCGTAAGCTGCACGATTGATAAGTTTATTATATTTTATAATAATAATCAAATAATATCACAGGAGGAATCATTATGAAAGTCAAAATTTTTTCAACTAACTTTATGCCGGAGCAGGAAAAATACGAGAAATTCGTAACATTTGAGAACGAACTCAACCAGTTCATCGAAAGCGTTAAGGTGATCGACATAAAGTACAGCACTACTGCCGGTATGTGCCACGATGCTCAGACTCATGTAAACGAGTATGTTGAGGACTTCTCAGCACTCGTTATGTATGAGGAAAAGTGCTGATAAGCGTATAAAGTCTTTGATGTTATGATTGCAGGCGCCGGCGCTCCTGACAAGCGCTGTTCCCTGTGAAAATGCGGCTTTAAGATGCTTGGCAGATCTTTCGATTAACACCATATATTGCAGAATACGATCAAAAATGATCTTAATACAGAAGGAGGACTGGATATGGCAAATGTAAAGCAGATCTCAGTTTTTGTTGACAATAAACCTAATCAGGCAGCCGGTGCAATGCGGCTGATAAAGGAGAGCGGAGTAAACCTCAGAGCGCTTAGCCTTGCAGATACCGCTGATTTCGGCATTATCAGGATCATAGCAAACGACACAGAAAAAGCTGTTGATATACTCAAAGCTGCTTCATATGCAGTCACAGTTACAGAGGTAGTAGCTATCTCGATACCGGATACCCCCGGTCAGCTGAGCAGAGTTCTTGATATTCTCGGCGAGGCTGATGTAAACGTTGAATATCTGTATTCATTTGTCGGAACTTCTGACAGATCGGTTTCTTTTGTTATCAGAGTTGATGATAACGACCGCGCATCAGATGTGCTTACACGCAGCGGAGTTATTCAGCTTACCGAAAATGACATCGCTGAAATGTAAGATGTGTACAAATTTTGGATGCTGATATAAAAATATTTTGAAAACGCTTGACAGAAATCGTAACAATGATGTATAATTAATTTATGGTGTTTTACGAGAAAATTGTCCGACAGGAGTGATGAAATATGGGTATTCTCGGCACACTCGGCAGCGTCAGCAAGGGCGCTTCCGATAAGGCAAAAAATATTTCTGAGGCGAATAATCTCAAAAGAAAGATCCTTTACGAGGAAGAAAGAATAGTTGAGATCTTTACCGATATCGGTAAGAAATACTATAAAAATCCCGATGGTGATAATTCTGAACTCAGAGTCCTTTGTGAGGATATTGACCAGAGACGCAGAAGGATCAAGAAAATGAGATATGAGCTTAATGGTATCAGGGGATACAAGATATGCCCTAAGTGTGATGCAGAGGTTAACGAGCGTTTTCAGTTCTGCGGACGCTGCGGTGCAAGACTTCCTGATATTGAGGACGAGGATTTTATGTCTCTTGAGCCTAATGACTATTATACAGAAAGCAGCAATAATTTCTTCAATGCAGATTCAAATAAGAACTATTAATTTAATGGCTGTTCTGATTTATTCGGAACAGCCTGTTTTTTAAAATATACTGTGAAAAAATATTTTTAACAGGATGGCAATGCTATTCAAACCGCTTTCGGATGCTCCTGCACAGGTAATAAGCCGGGATACAAAGAATATACCAGTAAAGTGAAAAAAACAGACAGATCTGTCCCATGAAATTCAGAGGAAGATCTGAGTAATCCCATACTTCCCAGTGCATAATAATATTATCAAAAATACCAACAGCAAATTCAACAGCGGTAATAAGCAATGCGCCTATGAAACAGCTTTTCCAGAGCGTGAGACTCCGGAGACTGTTTATTGAGTATAGTGCGGCAAGAATTATGCCGCCGGTAAGGGACATCGTCCAGTGAGTGTAGCCTCTGCCGACTATTTCTACGAGACTGTAAAGGAAATATCCCATTAAGAACGAAAAAAGGTATTGTGAGAATTTCATATCTGTCTCCCCTAAAGAACTCAGGCAGAATGGCATCTGAGCAAAACTGCCGGTTATTGAGTATACATTAATTATCGGCGGAAATCATAAAAATATACGATATATAAAGGGAGTCTTTTTCTATGAGGAAAAGCTGTATATTAATGCATATTTCAAGCCTGCCGTCGGAATACGGCATAGGAAAAATGGGAAAACACGCGTTTGAGTTCGTGGATTTCCTGAGCTCAGCAGGCGTTAAGTGCTGGCAGATACTGCCGCTTTCACCTACGAGCTATGGTGATTCGCCTTATCAATCATTTTCTGTGAATGCAGGAAATCCCTATTTTATCGACTTTGAGATACTTGAAGGCGATGGTCTGCTGGAGAAGCATGAGTATTCCTCGATTAAATGGGACAGTGATCCGGATAAGGTCGATTATGCACTGATCTATGAATACTGCTTTGATGTTCTGAGGATAGCCTATTCGCGCTTCAAGCCTTCACGTTTTCCTGATTATAAGGTGTTCTGTGATGATAATAAGTCGTGGCTGGAGGAATATGCCCTTTTCATGGCACTGAAATCTCAGAACGGCGGCAAGGCATGGTACGAATGGGAGAAGGACATCTCAATGCACAAGCCGTCAGCAGTCGCTGAGGCAAAAAAACAGTTAAAGAATGAGATCGGTTTTTACAAATTCATTCAGTTTGAGTTCAGCCGTCAGTGGACTGCGCTGAAAAAATATGCAAATGATAACGATATTGAGATAATCGGCGATATACCGATATACTGCGCTCTCGACAGCGTTGAGGCATGGGCTGAGCATAAACTCTTCTGGTTCGACAGGAAACGGCGTCCGGTATGCGTTGCCGGCTGTCCGCCGGATGAATTCTCTCCGACAGGTCAGTTATGGGGAAATCCGCTTTATGACTGGGATTATCACAAAAAGACCGGGTATAAATGGTGGATAAACCGCATCAGGTACGCTTCTCAGCTTTATGATATAGTGCGTATTGACCACTTCCGAGGCTTTGAAAGCTATTACACCATACCCTTCGGCAATGAGGATGCTACCATAGGAGAGTGGAAGAAAGGCCCTGACTATGAGCTTTTCAGACTTGCAGAGGAAGAGCTCGGCAGACTTAATATCATTGCTGAGGATCTTGGCTTCATCACTCCGGAGGTAAGAGCAATGCTCGATAAATGTGGTTATCCCGGAATGAAGGTCATTCAGTTCGGCTTTTCGGACGGTAAAAATGAGCATCTTCCGCATAATTTTACGACTACAAACTGCTTTGTCTACACGGGAACTCACGATAATGAGACCTTAAACGGCTGGGTGGGAACACTTGATAAGAAGTCGCTGAAATTTGCAAGAAGATACCTAAATGTCCGCAAGAAGAGCGACATACCTATGGCAGTGGTGCGTTTAGCATGGTCAAGTGTCGCAACGGTCGCAGTTGCACAGATGCAGGACTTCCTTAACAGCCCTAAATCCGGAAGAATGAATACACCGTCTACTCTTGGCTGTAACTGGCAGTTCCGTACAAAGCAGGATGATTTTACTCCTGAGCTTGCCAAGACTATACGCAGACTGAACAAGACATATAACAGATGATGATTTATTGAGAATGGAGTTAGAAAATGGAAAAAAAGCTTTTTACAGAGAAATTTACCGGCAGACTTCCAAAGGATATAAAGAGTGCAACACCGCAGCAGATACATGAAGCACTCGGCGATACCATAATGGAACTTTACGGCACACAGTGGGATAATGCGCGTCAGGAGCATCTTTCAAAGCGCCGTGCCGCTTATCTGTCTATGGAATTCCTTGTCGGACGTGCAGTTTATAACAATCTGCTGTGTCTCGGCATTTACGATGAGGTAAATGCGGTATTCAGCGAACTCGGTCTTGATCTTGCAGACCTCGAAGTTATAGAGGATGCGGCGCTTGGAAACGGCGGTCTCGGAAGACTTGCAGCCTGCTTCCTCGATAGCGCTGCAACTCTCGGACTTCCGCTTGATGGTTATGGCATACGCTATAAGTATGGACTTTTCAAGCAGTCTATCGTGGACGGCTTCCAGAAGGAGGACATCGACGACTGGACAAAATATGGCGATCCGTGGTCGAAACGCTGCGATGCTGATATAGTAATGATAGAGTATAATGGCCAGACAGTAAAGGCTGTACCTTATGATATGCCGGTATTTGGCTGCAAGACCGAGAATATAGGCACTCTCCGTCTCTGGCAGGCAGAGCCTGTGAAGGAGTTTGACTTCGATACCTTCAACAAGCAGGATTACCTTGAAGCCTCAAAGGAAAAGATATACGCTGAGGACATCTCGCGTGTACTTTACCCGAATGACGATACAAACGAGGGCAAGAAACTCCGTCTGAAGCAGCAGTATTTCTTCAGTTGTGCTTCGCTGACCGATATTCTCCGTAAGCACAAGGCTCGCTTCGGTACTCTCGATAACCTTGCAGACTATATCTCGATACAGCTGAACGATACTCATCCTGTTATTTCTATTCCCGAACTCATCCGTCAGCTTGTCGACAAAGAGGGCTGGACGTTTGAGAAGGCTCTTGCAGCAGCAAAAAAGTTATTCAACTATACAAACCATACTGTTATGCAGGAGGCTCTTGAAAAATGGTGGGTAGGTCTTGTTGATGAGGTTCTTCCGCGTATATATGAGATAATCATTCAGATAAATGAGGAGCTTATCGCTGAACTCTACGCAGCCGGAGAACCTAAGGAAAAGATCAGCCGCATGAAGATAATAAAGGGTGAACTCATAAACATGGCTGATATGGCTTGCTATGTTTCAAGCCATATTAATGGTGTTGCGGAGATACACACGCAGATACTCAAGGATACGGTGCTTGCTGACTGGTACAGTATATGTCCCGAGCGCTTCCGCAATGAGACTAACGGTATCACTCAGCGCCGCTGGCTCGCACTCTGTAATATGGAGCTCTCAGGACTTATAACTGAACTCCTCGGCAGCGATGACTGGATCACCGATCTTAGCAGACTTAAAGAGCTTGAAAAGTATGCTGACGATGAGAATATTCTCCGCCGTTTTATCAGCATAAAGCAGATCAAGAAGTCGCAGCTTGCTGACTTTATAAAGTCAAATGACGGCATTGAAATAGCCGATGATTCAATATTTGATATACAGATCAAGAGACTGCATGAGTATAAGCGTCAGTTGCTTAACGCATTTTCGATACTCTGGATATATTACGGTATCAAGGACGGCTCTATCACTGATTTCAAGCCTACTACATTTATCTTCGGTGCGAAGTCTGCTCCGGGCTACCGTCGTGCTAAAGCGATAATCAAGTATATCAACGAGATAGGACGAATAGTATCTGCTGATCCGGATACAAAAGATCTTATAAAAGTCGTTTTCGTTCAGAATTACAATGTATCTTATGCTGAGAAGCTTGTCGCAGCAGCAGATGTTTCCGAGCAGATCTCAACAGCTGGCACTGAGGCTTCCGGTACAGGAAATATGAAGCTTATGCTCAACGGCGCTGTAACTCTCGGAACTTTTGACGGTGCTAATATTGAGATCGTTCAGGAGGCAGGTGAGGATAATAACTATATCTTCGGCGCAAAGGTTGAGGAGCTTGAAAAGATCGTTCCTGATTACGACAGCCGCAAGGTGTTTGCTGAGAACAAGATGATAAAGAGAGTAGTATCTTCGCTTATAAACGGTACAGTGTCGGACGGAGGAAGCGGTGACTTCCGTGAACTTTATACCGCTCTGCTTGATGGTGCAAGCTGGCATAAGCCGGATCACTATTATCTTCTTGGTGATATTGTCAGCTATGTCGATACAAAGCTTCGCTGTAACCGTGACTATTCCGGAAACAGACTTGCATTCGCAAAGAAGCAGTGGCTGAATATGTGCAATGCAGGAAAGTTCAGTTCCGACCGCACTATTGCCGATTATGCAGAGAATATCTGGAATATAGGGGCAAACCTTTCTGAGGAAAGGTTCCCCCTAATCGGGTCCGTCCCCTCTGTCTGCTTTGCAGACATCTCCCCACCCCGTGGGGAGTCACCCCGAACCTGAAGCATATTCTTAGGGAAGTATACTATTCATTTTGTCTCCGAGGGAGTATTCCCTCGGAGATTTGCTTTATACGGCTATATCTTAAATGTCTCGATCATAATACCGTCAAGCTTGATTTCCTTGTCAGCCAAGAATGAGAAGTGTACCGTTATATCATTTGGGCAGTTCCTCGAACGCTTTTCCGCCTTTTCATGGACTTCAATTCGCCATATGAAGGCTCTAAGAAGCTGCGGAGTAACTTCCGTCACGTCAACGTATTTCTTTGCGTTGTCGATGAATTCTTTGACGCACTTTTCTTTCATAGCCATGTAGCTTGTATGCGAGTCGAGTTCCTGAAGCTTTGCTTTCAGCTCGGACTGCTCTTTCTCGTAGCCAGCGGCAAGGCTGCCGTAACGCTCGGGAGTCACTCTGCCTGTAACTCTGTCCATGTACAACATACTGATAGCGCTTTCAAGCTGATTGATCTTAGTTTCATACTCGTTACGCAGAGCTTCGCTGTTTTTAGTTCGGGACACGGCTTCGTTCTCGCCGTTGCTCATAGCTATCTCATAGAACTCATCTGAACGCTCTCTTGCATACTTTGTAACTCGCTGTATCGCTTCCAGCACAACCGCATCTACCACTGATTCCCTGATATAATGGGCGGTGCAGTTGCTCTTGCGCTTTTCATATCGTCCGCACATGAAATTGTTGCAGGTCTTTGGGTTGCGGTGAAGGTAGAGCCTTGAACCGCATTCCGCACAGTATAGGTAACCCGCATACTTGTCCATTTTGCCGTTTCCATTAGCTCGCTTTCTGCCTACAAAGTGCTTTTGAACAAGCTCGAACAGACCTCGGTCAACGATAGCTTCATGGGTATTCTCAAATATGAGCACCTTATCAGGATCATTTTTGATACGCTTTTTCAGCTTGTTGGACTTCGTGTATGTGCTGAAGTTGACCGTGTCGCCGCAGTACATCTGGTTTATGAGCATACTGCGGACTGTTGCAATCGACCAAGCATATGGTTTATCTAACTTCGGATTTCCCGAGCGGCTGCCAGTCTTATTAAAGGCATATACGCTCGGCGACAGCACTTCTTCCTCTTCAAGAGTATTGCATATCTTTTTCATACCGATACCGCTGGCATACATCTCAAAGACACGCTTGACGACAGGAGCTGTCTCTGGATCGGGGATTATCCGCTTGGAGTCATTCGGGTCTTTCATATATCCGTAAGGTAATGAAGCTCCGACACGTTCTCCGCGTTCACCCTTTGCTTTCTGTATAGTCCTTATCTTTCGGCTCGTATCCTGCGCAAAGAAGTCATTGAAATAATTCTTTATGCCCGACATATCATTCAAGCCGTTTATGCTGTCAACACCGTCGGAGATAGCTATGAACCTAACGTCATACGACGGGAACAGTATTTCCATAAGTCTGCCTGTTTCAAGATGATCTCTGCCGAGTCGACTCTGATCTTTAACGATTACTGTGCTAATGAGACCCTTCTCAATATCAGCCAGCATTTTCACATAAGCTGGTCTGTTCTTATTGACTCCGCTGTATCCGTCATCAATGTAGTATTGGCAATTCTTAAAGCCGTTTTTGTCAGCATACTCTTTCAGCAAGAGTCTTTGGTTCTCTATTGACAGCGACTCTCCTGCGCGCAAATCCTCCTGACTGAGACGGCAGTACAGCGCTGTTATCTGATTCGTGTTTGATTCTTTCATTTTGTCCTCCTGTTCCGAAGCTGTGCTTCTGGAATCAAACCGAATAGGAGCTACCAATAGTATACTCCTATTCGACTCGAAAGTCCAGAACTTTTTTCAGCTTACTTTTTCGCCGTTTATCAAATGTTTCAGCTTATCGTAAGCTGTCTCCGCTTCGTTTTCGGGAAGAGGGAACGTAAAGGTCACATTATATATCTTCCCGTTGACTTCAATTTTATTTTCTGAATAAAACCTAATTTCCTCTTTTTCAGCCATTCGATCATACTCCTTCTATTTGTCTCGTTCATGTTTCCTGTGAGATTTACATTGTTCATTTTTCATTACTCCTTTGTAAATTTTTGTAATGGGTGCGGTCGTTTGGCGTACCCTTTGCTCGGTCTGTGTTTCACCGACTCAGGTGTATGACATGGTAGTTTAGTGTACCCTGATTTAAGGTACACCTACCCACAACTCTATGTTCTAGCTAGCCGCCGTTTACCCCATATGCATACCGAGATCTTCCTTTTTCCGTATCTCCTTCGCCAGTGCCTTCCTGTCAACGTGCTCCCGAGCGTACTCGGTATCGTCGGAAGGCTCGTCCTCTATCAACGAAGCCACAGCAGCAATGCCACCGACGATATCAGGTGCAGCACTTCTATCAGCACCACCAGTCGGAGCAGTCTGAAGCCGTGACTCCTGCTCTGCTCTTCGGAGCATTTCAGCTGCGATAAGGTCTGCTCGTTCAGACTCCCAGCCTGTGAGACGATTTTTTCGGGTACCGCCGCTTTTTTCTCTGCCGATAGTATCTGTGCGGTATCGCCACACTCGCTCCACGTTGCGCGACAACTGCTTTTGTCGGTGCAGGTGGGATAAATACCCGAATTTGGTATCGGCGGCAAAAACAGCGCGTTTTGTGCGTGACAGTA
>ONAI01000043.1 GCA_900315755.1 uncultured Ruminococcus sp. | reverse complement strand
CTGCTCTGTTGCATCAATGCGGACATCGCCCGGACGAATGTACTTAGAGTACTGACCGAAAATATATCCGCGCTTTGAAATGGAATGTGATGACTCATAGATGATACTGTAATTACGGCGGAGAGGCCATACTACGTAAGCCTGCATACCACCAACAACGAGTGCATCGTGAATATTGACAGCCTGTTCAAGGTTATCAGGCCACTTATTAGCATCAATTTTGCTGTCCGGAGCATAAACCTCAGTCATCCAGAGCTTCTTGCCGCAGTTTTCAAGAGCCGGGAAGTCCATCTTGCTTCTTGGTGTGCCGTATAAATGAGTTCCGAATAAGTCACAGTTTGCATAAGCTTTGGCATTATTAAGGATCTTAGAGTAGTAGTCCTTACCGTTGTTATATGCGCCATACTGGAATGATTCAGGTGACATAAGCCTTGTGCTTGTGATCTTATCGCCGTAATTGGCAATGAAGTCAGTAGTCTCGTCCGGTGTCCAAGCTGTCCATTCCTTAGCGTAGTCCGGCTCGTTCTGAACTGAAACGCAATAAAGATCAACGCCGTTGTCCTTCATATATTTACCGAAGTTATTCAGGTGCTCAGCATAAGCGCCATAATTTCGCTTTGGAAGATGAAGCTTACCGCCGTAAGCAGAGCCGTTTTCAGCGAGATTTGACGGTGGTTCCCAAGGTGAAGCAAAGACAGTGATACCGTTCTTGGTAGCATACTGAGCAGTCGGAAGAGCTTTGTTCCACTGGTTCTTATCAGGATTTACGAAGACACGAAGGATAGTACAGCCAAGCTGTCCATCACCGTTTCCGAAAGCGATCTTTCGGTCAGCATCAGTAAGGTCTCCGTACCACTCTGGGTGGTTGATACCTCCGAAACCGTCAATAGACTGATAAGTCTTGGACATATTGATAACAGCAGCGCTTGCAGCATTGGCTGTTATCTCGTTTTTCTTAACAGTTCCGGAAGCGGGATACGCCGCAGTCAGAACTGTTACGGCAGAAGCCATCGCCAGAAGCTTCGCCACAGTTTTTTTGATAACCATTTTTAATACACTCCCTTATATTCATTATGTATCCCATTATAATTAACTGAGATACTTAAATTTTAACCGCATCGGCGCGGTTAATTGCAATATTATGCTGGACAAAGCCCGCCCTTCGGAAACGCGCCTATTTACGTTTTCGTTAAGATAACTAAAAATTGTTACCTATTACAATTTATAATATGCTATATACATTATACAACTATGAACAAATTATGTCAATACACTCATGCACCAAAAAATATATCAATTGTGCTGAATTTCTTGACAAATTTGTGCTTTGGTGATATTATAATTCTTAACAGCAATAGCACAGGAGTGATAATTTTGCAGATAGACGACATCGGGTATAACCACAGACATGAAAAAGATTTCTATATTGATCGTCCGAACGGCGTTGAGGATTGGCTGATGCTTGTAATCAAATCGCCTGCTGTATACAGAGATGGCGGTGTAGAATTCCATATTCCCGCAAACGTTCTTATTATATATACGCCTTCAACTCCGCAGTATTACAGCGCCGATAAAGCTGAATACTTCGATGACTGGATGCACTTTGTCCCTAACGATGAAGAGATACAGCTTATGGAGTCTCTCGGGATACGAACCAATTCTCCTATCGAACTTTCAGAATCGACCAGTATTTCCGCTATTGTCCGCAATATGTGCTATGAGCATTATTCCTCCAACCCACACAAGGAAACTCTTGCTGACCTATATTTCCGCATACTTCTTTACAAGATCAGCGAAAAATCTGCCAATAAACAGAACCCTGCCAAAAGCTCCGGCAGCATATACTTCGACAAACTCCTGTGGATACGCGATTCGATCTACCGTTGGCCAAGCAGAGATTATACTATTAATGATATGGCAAAAGAATTGTCGATAAGCCGCTCACGTTTTCAGCATCTTTACAGCGAAACCTTCGGGACAAGCGTCACCAAGGACATAATCACAAGCAGACTAAATAAGGCCGCCGAACTCCTTACGACTACCAATATGCCGGTAAAGGACATTGCTCTTTACATCGGCTACGGTCATAACACTTCTTATTTCGTTAAGCTTTTCGGAAATGTTCACGGTATGTCACCCGGTCAGTACAGAAAAAAGAACTCTGCCGAGACCAACGTATCAAGCAGTCAAGATAATACATGAATTCTTATTTATTCATTTTTCTTGACAAATACTGATGCCGGTGCTATAATGTAATGAGTATAATATGTCTGAAACTGAGGGAAGTACGGTCAGAATCCGTCGCAGCTGCCACTGCCGTGTGGGAATACCCGAGTCGGATCGCTCGTCAGACATTAATGTTTAACGTTTTTGGGCATTGAAAAACGAAAACGCATTAATAATTATTATGCGCTTTTGTCTTTCCGGATAAAAGTGCATTTTTTATGTCATATTTTTTAAGGAGTGTTTTTACATGAAAAAAATCATTGCAGCCGCTATGTCCATTTGTATCATAGGAGGCTCTCTTCCGGCAGTTTACAGCTGTTCGCCGGATTCTGTCATCGAAGCCAATGCGTGGGCACCAAGTGATTATTGCAGATACGACAATGCAGAAGTGCCATATGATAACAGCAGCTTTGTCAACAGTTATGCATATGTTGATCTGGAAGATTCCAATATCAAGCCTACTTTAAAAATAGACAAGCTTGAGGTTCCTGCAAGTGCAGCCGGAACCAAGCAGAGAGTTGCTCTTAAGATCTCAGGTGCAGATGGCAAATACTCTAGAACATCTTTCCACGTTAACTATGATAACAGATTAACTGTTAGTGATGATGATTTATCTTTTGGAACGGCCGTTTCAAAGCTATCAAAATTTCACGATGTTTCAAGTGATTGTATTTTCCTCTGTACTGATGGATCGAAAGACACCGGCAAAGACGGTGACTATGCATATATAGACTTTACAATACCGGCAGATGCTGCTCCCGGAGACCTTTATCCAATAGGAATTGAATACTACAACGGTTCGACCTCAAATGATTGCTTCACTGATTCGTTTGATTCTCATGAAGGACAACTCATGCAGTCATATCTCTTCACTAACGGCATAGAAAACGGCTACATCAGAATAGTGGAAGATGAACCCGTTCAGTCAGATGATACTAAGGTGTATGTCAGCATCCACACACCTGAGGACGGCTATGTTCTCGCTCATCAGCCGATTAATCTTACAGACATCGACGGTGACGGTAAACTCACTATTGATGATGCACTTTACATAGCTCATGATAAGTTCTACCCTACCGGCGATGAAGGCTATGATTCAACTGTTAGCACCTATGGTCTTATGCTCACAAAACTCTGGGGCATCGAAAACGGCGGCAGCTTCGGTTATTACGTTAACAACACTATGTCTTCCGGTCTTTCGGACGAGCTCAAGAACGGCGATAGCATAAGAGCCTACGCTTACTCCGATACCAAGAATTACAGCGATGCTTACTCTTACTTCAATATTGAAAGTGCTGATATATTCACAGGTAGAACTATCGACCTGACTGCAAATTACTTCACCTTTGATGCAAACTGGATGCCTGTTCTAAATTCGCTTAATGGTGCGGAAATATTGATCAACGGCGAAAAGACCGACCTTATCACTGATGAGACCGGTAAAGTTTCAGTCAAGTTTGAAAAAGCCGGCAAAAATATTATCACAGCTTCATCAGACAACCTCACTCTCGTTCCGCCTATGTGCGTAGTAAATGTAAGCGAAAAGCCTGCCACTATTATCAGCGGTGACGCTAACTGCGACGGCAATATCGACATGGCTGACGTTGTTATCGTAACTCAGGCTTGTCTCAATCCTGCAAAATACGGCGAAAACGGATCAAGCGAAGACAGGATCACAAGCGCTGGTATCTTAAACGGCGATGTCGGAAGCGCTTATGGTCTCGACATCGTAGACGCTCTTCTCATTCAGAAGTCCATTCTCCACATCATAAAGCTTAACTGATAGCACATGAAAACCAAATTATTATCAAGTCTGTTCTGTATTATTTCAGTTCTGATAATAGCTTTTGATCTGACTCCGGATCTACAATCTAATTGTGCAGAATATACCGTTGGCGAGGCTGAGTCTCTTGCTGACGGTATAGTCAGTTATAGATTGAAAAACGCCGGTGCAGACAGCGTTCAGGATTGGATAAACGGCGAACTCACAAATGGTGCAGGTACTGTTTCAGAATGGAATATTCTCACTCTGAGTCAGAGCGGTTACGATAAATGCAGCTACTCTTCTTACGAATCTGCGCTGCTGGATTACCTTTCATCTGCTAAGGCGATCACCCCGACCTCGCGCGAAAAATATGCTCTTGCACTTTGCGCCGCCGGCAGCAATAGTCCGTACATTACAAATACTATTTCAGATTCTGCCGGTGAACAAGGTATTATGAGCTGGATATACGCTCTGCATATTCTCAACAATGGTTATACCTGTCCAAAACATTCGATCGGCTCTGTATGCGATGAGATTATTTCGCTCCAGCTTTCAGACGGCGGTTGGGCACTCTGGGGAGAAAACGGCGATATTGATGTCACAGCCATGACTATTCAGTCACTTGCTCCGAGCTACGATTCCGACAGCAATGTAAGAGCGGCAGTCGATAAAGCTATCGCCTTTTTATCGCGCAAACAGGAAAGTGACGGCGGCTATGTAAGCTTCGGCACTGCTAATCCGGAAAGTGCGGCACAGGTGCTCGTTGCACTCTCGGCTCTTGATATAGACTGCCAGACCGACAGTAGGTTCATCAAAGATGGTTGTAACGTTATCGACGGAATTGTTAAATTCAGACTGCCAGACGGCAGCTTCTCACACATACTTAACGGCCCTCAGAACAACAGCGCAACTAATCAGGCTCACTACGCTATTGTTTCTTATCTGCGGATGAAACAAGGCAAAAGTCCGCTGCTGGTGCTTGATAACCGCGCTAACAAGCCGGCTGTCCAGCTTGAAACATCTGAGCCGCATACCGAGAGCATCGTCCATACTCAGGAAACTACTCACCACAACAGCGGAGTTCTGCAAGATCCTGTTGATACTTCTTCTGAAACTCAGTCTTCTACTGCTCAGACTGCTGATACCACTGCTGCTGGTACTGTACATACCGATATACCGTCTGTGTACGAACAGACAACGACATTATCAGTCACTGTTACTACGATTGAAAGCAGTACAGTGTCCGGAAATACAACTACTACGACCTATGCTGTTTCCGGCTCCGAAGCTCTGTCTTCAACAACGACCGGCGAGGTCATTGCAAGCACTTCCGAAGTCTCCTCAACAGGCAGTAAAAAAGGCGGCTACAAGACTGTTGCGATCATAATCATACTTTGTGCCCTTTAATGATCGTATTCGTACTTGTTACGAATTTTCAGTCCACCAAAGACTACTACAATGGCGAAAAAATACATAAAGAAGATGCCATAGGAACTGTTACGCTTTCTATCAGATGCGATACTATTGCCGGAAAGTCCGATTCCGACTACATCCCGGATGACGGAATTATCCTAGATGAGACCGAATTTGATCTCGAAGACGGCGAAACTGTTTTCGACATCCTGACTGAAGCTTCACGCACATACAGGATACAGGTCGAGAATAAAGGAAGTGCCGGCGGCGCTCACGGTATGGTATATATCGCCGGCATCAACTATATCTACGAAATGGATTTCGGTGACCTTTCAGGCTGGGTGTACCATGTTAACGGCATAACTCCCTCACGCGGCTGCGGTGAGTATGTTCTCGAACCCGGTGACAGAATAGAATGGCTCTATACCTGCGAACTTGGTCACGATCTTGATGAGGTATATGAAAAATGAGAAGCTTCTCAGACATTAATCCCCTTGCTGCTGCTCTGTACTTTTTCTGCGTTACAGGAATTGCAATGTTTTCTTCATATCCGCCTGTCATGGCTCTCAGTCTCTTTGGCGGAGTGCTGTTCTTTATCGTGAGAAACGGCAGATCACGCGCAAAATCGCACCTTTTCTTCTTCATTCTGTTCATGATACTGCTTATTGCAAATCCGCTTATGTCGCATAATGGAGTTACCGTACTTTTCGTCATGAATGACAATCCTGTGACGCTTGAAGCCCTGCTTTACGGTCTTAACTCAGCTGCAATGATAGTCGGTGTGCTTTATTGGTTCAGGTCATTTACTCAGATAATGACAAGCGACAAGCTGCTTTACATCACAGGTTCGCTTTCTCCTAAGCTTTCACTCATTATTTCTATGGCCCTGAGGTTTGTACCGCTGTTCAACAAACAGTCGCAGAAGATAAAAAGCTCACAGACCGCTATGGGACTTTTCAAGGACGACAACATAATCGACGACATCCGTGCAAGAATGCGGATATTCTCTATCCTCATCACATGGGCACTCGAAAACGGTATCACGACAGCGGATAGTATGTCCGCAAGAGGCTACGGCTGCACAAGACGTTCGCAGTTCAGAAGGTTTCGGTTTCACAGAAGCGATGTAATATTCCTCATAATAACTGCCGGACTTTTTGCTCTTTGCTGTGCCGCTCTCTCCTGCGGTTCACTCGAATTCACTTTCTATCCGGCAATAAAATATTCAAAGCCTGATCTTCTTGGTATCTGCGGTATATCTGCATATTCTGTACTGGTGCTTATGCCGGTCATTATCGAAACGGGGGTGAGTTTAAAATGGAAATACTTCATGTCGAAGATCTGAGCTTTACATATTCTCTTTGCAGCTCACCTGCTTTGAAAAATGTCTCTTTCTCTGTCAGGAAAGGTGAATTCTGCGTCTTATGCGGTGCGACAGGAAGCGGCAAGTCCACACTGCTGCGACTGCTGAAAAAGGAACTCATTCCCAACGGTGAAATATCCGGAAAAGCCTTGTTCAACGGCAAACCGACAGCAGAAATATCAGATATAGACTCCGCTTCAAAAATCGGTTTCGTAATGCAACGTCCGGAACAGCAGATCGTAACGGACAAGGTATGGCACGAACTCGCTTTCGGACTCGAAAACCTCGGTGTTCCTGCTTCCGAAGCAGCACGAAGAGTTGCTGAAATGGCAAGCTATTTCGGCATCGGTGAATGGTACGACAAAGATGTCAGCGAACTCTCAGGCGGTCAGAAGCAAATGCTCAATCTCGCTGCGATACTCGTTATGAAGCCTGAGATACTCATACTCGATGAGCCGACAGCTCAGCTTGATCCAATAGCTGCATCCGATTTTATCGCAACTCTCCGAAAGCTTAATCACGATCTTGGACTTACTATACTTATAGCCGAGCATCGTCTCGAAGAGACAGTGCCCATCTGCGACAAACTCCTTGTAATCGAAAAAGGTGTTCTGATAGCTGACGCTCCGCCGGAAGCTGCCATATCAGAACTGAAAGCTCATCCGGAAATACTCTGCGGTATGCCCGCTGCTTCAAAGCTATATACCGAGCTTGACGGCGGCAGCAGCTGTCCGTTGACAGTGAGACAGGGCAGAGAGTTCATTGCCGCCGCTTTCAAAAATGATATACGCGAACTGCCTGACACCGATAATACACTTTCCGGCGATACTGCCCTTGAATTCAAAGGCGTGTTTTTCAGATACTCCAAGAATTCACAGGACGTTCTCAAAGGTCTTGATCTGAAGATAAATCAGGGCGAGCTCTTCTGCATCCTCGGCGGAAACGGTTCCGGAAAAACTACTACACTTAATGCTGCCGCCGGTCTTATAAAGCCATACTGCGGCAGTATAAAGGTGTTCGACAAAAAGCTGAAGGACTACCGCAACCGCTCACTTTACCGCGATTGCCTTGCTATGCTTCCGCAGGATGTTCAGACTGTCTTTCTGCGGAATACAGTCCGCGAGGAACTTGAGGATTCCGGGACGGATGTTTCAGCCCTGCCATATGACATCACTCACCTTCTTGACAAGCATCCGTATGATCTCTCAGGCGGAGAACAGCAGCTTGTCGCACTGGCAAAAGTCCTCGCTGCTTCTCCGAAGCTTCTGCTGCTCGATGAACCTACCAAAGGTATGGACGCGGCTGCAAAGCTGAAAATATCGTCTATACTGCGTGATCTCAGAGACAACGGAGTAACGATAGTCGTCGTTACGCATGATGTGGAATTTGCCGCTGAATGTGCCGACCGCTGTGCTATGTTTTTCGGTGGACAGGTCGTTTCTGTCGAAAAATCGAAGCGTTTCTTCTCGGAGAACAATTTCTACACAACTGCCGTCAATCGCATAACACGCGATTTCTACTCCGATATTGTAACTCATGACGATGCTGTAAAGATCTGCCGTATGAACGGAAGAAAAGAGGCGCTGCCGTGATCGTTATCCATAACCGTAATGTGAGTAATACCATACGTTTTATCGTACCGTTCATAATCATACCGGCTCTTACTATCATCGGTTCAGCTGCGTTCAGCCGGAAACGTCACATTATTATTTCACTGGCAATTGCTGTACTGTCGCTCTTGCTGTTTTATGCCGGATTTGAAAAACGTTCAACAGGTACAAGACGCATGGTTATAGTTGCCGTTATGACTGCTCTTTGCTTCGCCGGAAGGTTCATTCCGTTCCTGAAGCCGATCTCCGCACTCACTATCATTTCCGGTATTTACCTCGGCGGCGAGGCTGGCTTCCTTGTAGGCTCTGTAACCGCTATACTCTCAAATTTTTACTTCGGTCAAGGTCCGTGGACCGCATTTCAGATGCTCGCATGGGGCTTGATAGGGATGTTTGCAGGGCTACTTGCAGATCCGCTCAAAAGAAACAGGATACTGCTTCTGGTCTACGGCGCTGCCGCCGGACTTGCATACTCCTTTATCATGGATATATGGACGGTCCTTTGGTATGCAGAAGGCTTTAAACTCAACCTGTATTTCTCTGCACTTGCAACCGCTGTTCCATATACAGCTTCATATGTTATCTCAAATGTACTTTTTCTTTCATTGCTTGCTAAGCCTTTTGGTGAAAAGCTTGAACGCATCCACATAAAATACGGTATCTGAAAACTGAATTCTTCTTTTCTCACCCTCATCTCCTTATACTTAAAAAATCTGCAACAGCTCTTGAATTTTACATTCAGATGTGCTATAATAATTAAAATGTATACGGAGGTGTAACGTGAACCTTCAATCAATTATTATTACCGACCTTATGGGAGTGCTCATTCTCGGAGTTCTTGTGATGAGCAGTTACCTTGTAATACAGCGCCGTCAGCTCAGTGACAGGATTTTTACCGCTATGTGCTCACTGACCGCTCTTTCCTGTATCGCTGATATGCTGTCATTTATGGTAGACGGTCAGGAATACAAAGGCGCATCTTTGTCAGCATGGTTCTTCGATTCATTTACATATAGCACCAATATCATTGTTTCTATAATGTGGGCTCTTTATGTTGACCTAAGACTTTACAGAAGCCGGAAACATATGAAAAATACCTTAAAATTGCTGTGCCTGCCTGCTGTTATAGGTCTTATCGGAGTAGTTATCAATCTGAGATGGCATTTTGTATTCGACATTGATTCCGAAAACGTTTACCACAGAATGCCTGCCTCTTCTTTCTACTTCTTCGTGACTTATTTCTACCTGATATCCAGTATCTTTATCCGCAGACGTCACCGCAAAAAGTACGGAAAAACCGGATTCGTGCCGGTATGGCTCTTCCTTACCCCGATCATTTTCTGTACCACTGCACAGTTTTTGGTATATGGCATCTCACTTGCATGGTGTTCTGTTGCGATAGGTCTTGTAAGTGTTCACATGGGACTTCAGAACGAGCTTTCCTACCTCGATCCTCTCACAAGGCTCTACAACCGCAATTATCTTACTCATGTCATGGACATACTTGATTATTCACATATGAGTATCCGCGGTATCATGCTTGATATGGATCACTTCAAATGTATCAATGACAACTACGGTCATAACGAAGGCGATGCTGCGCTCATAGAAGCTGCAAAGATCATAACATCTTCTTTAACGGAAAATGCTATACCTATCCGGTATGCAGGCGATGAGTTCCTGATTATCATTCCTTCAGGTACAGAAAGCGATATTTCGTCAATAATCGAAAGCATCCGCAAAGACGAGAAAGAGTTCAATGAGAATAAGCGCAAGCCTTACAAGCTGCTCTTTTCACTCGGTGAAAGCTATATGAAAGCCGGCGGAGATAAGGAGCAATTTCTCAAAGAAATGGACGATAATATGTACAATAATAAAAGAGCTCGGCACATTGCTGAAGCTGCAACATAAAATACAGCCCACTCATTCCGATGAGTGGGCTCGTTTATTAATATTTTATTTCAGTACCGATTCCTGAAGCGTGAAGTGCTTCGGAACTCCCATTTCCATTACGAGATCAGGTTCGCCCTGTATCAATGGCAGGAAATAATTTATCGCTATATCGGTAATATTATTGCCGTCTGAATTGATAAAATCATCAGGAAGATACTTTTCATTATTGGCGATCGCAGAAGCATCGGCAGTCTCAATAGAAGTCATATACGGATTTTCACTTACTCTCCTGAATACCATTACCTTGCCTGTTTCGCCGTTGAGCGCACATCTTACTCCGGCTGCTCCGATACTTTCAGATTCGTTTATATCAGTCATTGAGCATATGTGCGAAGAGCATCTCTGCATTACGTTGAGTTCGATAGAACGTACCTTGCAGCCTATCTCCTGACGGATAGTATCCTCAAGATACTTTCCGATACCGGAAAGATACTTGTGTCCGAAATTATCAACTACTCCCGACTGAACGCCCTCAGGTACTTCTATTCCCTCTGAAACCGCTACGATAACTGCTTTATGCTTGGCCATTTCACGGCGTAGATCCTTGAGGAACTTATCAAGCGAGAACTTTACCTCCGGCACATATATAAGATGCGGGGCAGTCTCACCAAGTGCATGAAGGACTACGCTCGAAGCTGTGAGCCAGCCTGCATGACGTCCCATTATCTCTACGACCGTTACTGAAGGTATGCTATATACCGTACTATCGCGCGTTATCTCACGGAGAGTTGCTGCAACATACTTGGCAGCCGAACCAAAGCCCGGAGTATGATCTGTTATACAAAGATCATTGTCGATAGTCTTAGGTATGCCTATGACTTTTATGTCAAGTGCCTGCTCCTTGAAATACTCAGAAAGCTTATTGACGGTGTCCATTGAATCGTTTCCGCCTATGTAGAAGAATGCTCCTATCTGACGCTGTTTGAGAGTTCTGACTATTTTCTGGTAAATAGAATCGTCCTCTTTCCAGTCCGGAAGCTTATAACGGCATGAACCAAGCACAGTTGAAGGCGTCTGTTTAAGAAGTTCAATATCCTCATTGCTTCTGATCATAGCTTTCATGTCTACAAGATGATTCTGGATAATTCCCTCGATGCCGTTGATCGAGCCGAATATCGCATCAATTTTCGTTTCCTTCAGAGATTCCTTGAAAACTCCTACAAGTGACGCATTTATCGCACAAGTCGGACCGCCGGACTGTGCCACTGCAATGTTCATCATATAACTTCCCTCACTAATTCTTATGTCTTAGAATTATATTATACTTCATATCCAAGATAAAGTCAAGCTTACAAATTCAAGATTTCTTAACATATTATTGAATTATTTTAAGGGATCCCAAAGTTTATTTTCTTCAGGATCCCGTATACTGTTATTTATCAGTAATTTTCAGCATGGACCTCAAAATAAGACTGAGGATGAGCGCATACCGGACATACCTCCGGAGCTTCCGTTCCAACTACGATATGACCGCAGTTACGGCATTCCCAAACCTTAACTTCGCTCTTGCTGAATACTTCCTGCATCTCAACGTTCCTGAGAAGTGCTCTGTAACGCTCTTCGTGATGCTTCTCGATCTCGCCTACCATGCGAAATTTTGCAGCAAGCTCCGGGAAGCCCTCCTCCTCGGCAGTTTTAGCGAATTCCTCATACATATCAGTCCACTCATAGTTTTCGCCATCAGCAGCTGAACCGAGATTCTCGGCAGTATTACCGATACCGTTGAGTTCTTTGAACCACATCTTTGCGTGTTCTTTTTCATTTTCAGCTGTTTTCAGAAACAAAGCTGCGATCTGCTCGAAGCCTTCCTTCTTAGCCTTTGAAGCAAAATAGGTATACTTGTTTCTTGCCTCTGATTCGCCGGAGAACGCTGCTCTCAGGTTCTGTTCGGTCTTTGTTCCTGCGTATTTGTTACTGTTAGCCATTGTTAATACTCCTTTTTAAATATTTTTTATTGCTGTATGATTTATTATGACCATTTCAGGGCAATATTATTAGCGGACTGTTAATTCACAGTCCGCATATTATCACAGATATTTCTTTTTAAAATCCTCGAACCTTATCGGCTTTGAGTAATAGTAGCCCTGATAGCTCCTAACATCATAGCTTTTAAGTATATCTCTCATATTGCTTGTTTCAACACCTTCTACGCATATATCGGCAGAAAATGTCCCTGCAAGATTCGATATACACTTAACGGTATTCTTGTCAGTTTCGCTCTGTTCGATATTCTTTACGTATTCACGGTCGACCTTGATCGTATCAATGTCAAGAACACGCAATACTCCTATCGACGAAAAGCCTGTACCAAAATCATCAAGAGCTACCTTTATTCCGCCCATTTTTATCTTCGAGAAGAGACTTTTCAGCATATCTATGTCAAGCAGACGGCAGCGTTCCGTCAATTCAAGGCAGAGATTCTTTGAAGGAAAACCTGTTTCATTCAGAAGGTGGAACAAGTTAGTGAGAAAATGCTTATGCTGAAGCTGAGCATACGATATATTGACATTTACTATGAAATCAGGATACTTATCCACAATGACCTTTCCATCCAGCATAGCCTGTTTCAGTATCCAGTTGCCAAGCTTAGGGAAAAGCGCATCCTGTTCCAATACATGTATGAACTGATCCGGCAGCACTATGCCGTATTCATCATTATGCCAGCGGAGCAGCGCTTCCATGCCTTTAAGCTCTTCATTCTCCGCATTGATTATCGGCTGATAGCACAGGAAAAAGCCCTTGCACCCCTCAATGACAGATGTGCGGATGATGTTTATTTTCTCAATATAATGCTTATTATCATCATTTATCCTGTTCTTGAAACAGAACATTTCTCCGAGTTTGCGTTCCTTTGATTCATAGTAAGCATATTTCAGACAGGATACTATCGTATCACTTGAAAGGCTGAAATTATCAACTGTAACAAGTCCGGCATTCATTGAAATAATTATCTTCTCTCCATCAACATAAAAATTCTGCGTGATAGAGGTCTTGAATTCACGGTAGATCTCATCAAGTTCATCCGTACTGAGTTGATTTGTGATAACTGCAAACTTAGGGCCATCCATTCTGTAAAACGAACACTTGGAACCAAAATTATTGACTATCGTGTTTCCGAGTTCACGAAGAACAGAGTTTCCGAAATTGTATCCGTACATATCATTGATCTGCGAGAAACTGCTGATACCAATCAGAATGATATTGCTTACCTGATAATTCCAGCAAATACTCTTTACATCATCCAGAAATCCATACATACTCCTCAGACCTGTAACAGTATCAATATAGCTGAGAAGTCCATGATTCTTGATAGAACCGCCGAAATACTCAGGTTCACCCTTCTCGTTCTTCAGTACAGTTCCTTTGCAGGTACACGCAACGTAATTGCCATCGCGTGCTCTTGCACGATACTGAAGTACATGAGCTTCACTTGAACCTGCGAACAGCGCAGCGATGTCGCTCCTGTATTTTTCCCTGTCATCGGGATGGATATGATCTTCCCAGATACTTCCGGCGTTTTGCATATACTCATCAGGCAGATCAAAATAGTCCACAGCTGATTTAGACCAGCGTGAGACGTCTTCCTGCATATCGCATATAAACACATAATTTCCGTCAGAAAGCACTGAATAAGCCTTGAAATAACTATCAAGCTTAGCTCTTCTGTTGTTATCCATAATTATCACCCCATTGCCGGAAAAACACAGCGTTCCTACATATAGTAAAGCTATTCTATCATCACATATATTTTACCATATTGCTCGTTAATAGTCAATCATTTTTAAACACTTTTACCATTTATATAAATCAACAGACTAAATTTTGGCGTTTTTGACTTACTTATATTTTAACTTATTATCTATTCTTTTACAACTTTGCCGCTAATCCCGAATATTGCGTTTAGCGCAGCAATATGATACATACACTATCAGTTTCTGCTCAAAATTACAAGTAAGTCTCTCTTATAATTCAAAAAACTGTCTGCGTATACGAAATATAGTGCTATTATGCTTTTGTTGCATTTGCAACAGACTTTTTGCGGTTAAATGTTGTATAATATTAATGTTTAAGAAATGAGGTGTCTAAATGCTCGAATTGAAAAATATTACTTTCAATGCGAATGAAAGCGGAGAAAATATCGGTATAATCCGCGACATCAGTCTCAAAGCTGATGATAATAAGTTTATTGTTATCACAGGTCCGAACGGAGGAGGCAAATCTACCCTTGCCAAGATAATTGCCGGTATTGTCAAAAACTCCAGTGGTTCTATCTTCCTAGACGGCGTTGATATTACAGATAAATCCATCACTGAACGCGCTCGCATGGGCATTGGTTTCGCTTTCCAGCAGCCTGTAAGATTCAAAGGTCTTACCGTTATCGACCTTCTTCGTATTGCTGCCGGCAAGGAGCTTTCCCACTCTGAAGCCTGCGATTATCTCTCTGAGGTAGGTCTTTGCGCTAAAGATTACATCAACCGCGAGGTCAACGCTTCCCTTTCAGGCGGCGAACTTAAACGCATCGAAATAGCTACCGTTCTCGCCCGCAATATCAAGCTTGCTGTTTTTGATGAGCCCGAAGCAGGTATCGACCTCTGGAGCTTCAACAACCTCATACGTATATTTGAGAATATGCGTAAATCTGATAAAAAGCGTACCATCATCGTTATCTCTCATCAGGAAAGGATACTCAATATCGCCGATGAGATAGTTGTTATCGCTGACGGTAAAGTTATAAAGCAGGGATCTAAGGACGAGATTCTTCCGACTATAATCGGTACTCAGTATTCCTCGGATGTCTGTCCAAGAATGGCGTAAGGGGGTTCTCAGATGAAAAATATGGACGCTGTTCAGAAAAGACTATTTCAGGAAGTCGCTGATCTTCATAACATTCCCGAGGGCGCTTATAATTTCCGCGCAAACGGTGAATCTATCGGCAGAAATACTACTGCTAACATCGACATACAGTCTAAGACCGATGCAAGCGGTATCGACATCTATATAAAATCAGGTACTAAAAACGAAAGTATACACATCCCTGTCGTTCTCAGTGAGAGCGGCATCAAGGAAACCGTTTACAACGATTTCCACATCGGTGATGACTGTGATGTCCTTATCGTTGCCGGCTGCGGTATTGATAACTGCGGCAATCAGGATTCAGAACACGATGGCATACATCGCTTCTATGTAGGCAAGAATTCAAAGATACGCTATGTCGAAAAGCACTACGGTTCCGGAGACGGCTCTGGCAAGCGCATTCTCGATCCCGTTACCGAGGTTTACATGGAAGAGGGCAGCACCATGGAAATGGAAATGTCCCAGATCAAGGGCGTTGATTCAACTCAGCGCACCACTATCGCTGAGCTGAAAAAAGACGCTAAGCTCGTTGTACGCGAACGCCTCATGACTCACGGTCAGCAGCAGGCTTACAGCATTTATAAGGTCGCTCTCAACGAAGAAGGTTCGAGCGCTGATGTCGTTTCACGTTCAGTTGCAAGAAATAATTCCTACCAGAAATTCGATGCCTGCATCATCGGTAATGCAGCTTGCAGCGGTCATACTGAATGCGACTCGATCATTATGGATAACGGCAAGATACTTGCTGTTCCTTCTCTCGAAGCAAATAACATTGATGCCGCTCTCGTTCACGAAGCTGCTATCGGTAAGATCGCCGGAGAACAGCTCACCAAACTCATGACTCTCGGTCTTACTGAAGCCGAAGCCGAAGAACAGATCATTAACGGGTTCCTGAAATAAAAACGTTTAATACGCAGAAGCCTCACATAAAGCTTTGCGCTCATACAGAAATCTTACTCCATAGTAGTTCTGATGTACGGTCAGAGCTGCTATGGTGTTTCTATTGATAAAACAGCGATTCTGTGCTTTAATTGTTGCTAACACAAATCGTTGCCTGAGGAGTTGTTATCTATAAGGAATATATGAGGTCGGATGCTTGTGTGTTGTCCCGGAGTTTCAGGGAAAAGGCATCGGAACATCTGCAATGGAATTCGTAAAGTCATATTACAATGATTGGAACAAGTTCACATTGGTCACTCCAGCAGATAAAAGTGAAAACGTCTTATTCTACATAGAAAAATGCGGATTCTATATTCAGTCATTAGAAATGGACGGAAATGTTGAAGTTGCCAGATTCATTTTGGAAGGGTTATTTCTGATTTATTATAACAGATCAAAAGACAGTGCCCCGAAGTGCTTTTTAACGCTTCGGGGCAAAAATTCTATATGGATACCTTTCTATCGCTGCTTACAAGCAGACGTCTCATAAGACACAGATCAAATACATTGAGTTTATCGTCTTTGCAGAGGTCGCCAGCTTTCCAGTCAGCAAGCCTGATATTCGGAACTGCAAGGACCCACTTCTGCAGAAGTACAAGATCAGCAATGCTGAATTCGCCGTCTGCATTTACATCGCCTTCAACCTTTGTTTCCGGCATAGCTATCGCTATCCTGTCTATGTTAGGACCATACGCTCTGGTATTATACAGCTTGACTGTGTTATCCCCCTTCTGAAGCTCGACCTCAATGTTAACGGCTCTTATCCCCTTCCAGTCTCCCTTGTTGGCATAGAGTTCCTTAAGAGTTGACACATATTTTCCGTTTACATCGACCATGAGTTCGCGCGATTCTCCGGAAAGGTAGTATATCCTCAGAGTGTACTTCCCTGCTTCATTCACGTTTACATTGGTGAATGTAACTGTATTATTAGAATCTCCGCCGACATAACCAACAAATGCATCATTCGAGCAATACTTAGCATCAGAACCGGTAGTTGCGACAGCCTTGCCTGAGAGCTTTGCATTTTCTGCTTCATAGCTCTTATAGTTCGAGTACGGAGTTGTCAGCTTCATTCCATTCTGAGTCAGCTTGATGACAAAACCTCCGTTAGGAAGCAGCTGCCTTGTTATAACATCTTTTGATGTAAGACCTTTCTGCACCGTTACTTCGAGATCACTTCCGTCCTCGTTATCCGCAAATATATATGCATCCCATGAACCGTCGCTTATGAGATCAGAAAGTGCAATTTCGACAGTTCTCGAACTGATCGTAGAAGCTCCGATATACCAGTCGTTTCCGCTTCTTCTTGCGGTAACATTGAACTGCATCGGGTAACCGTCAAGCACCTTCATATCATCCCACGCAACCGGAACATCATTAAGCAGCGGCAGAGCAGATGAACCTTCATATGTGTAAACAGAATGTGCAAAATGCTGGATACCGGACTCTATCGTAACAACGTCAGCAAGCGCAAATCCTGCTGTCGCTGCTATCCCGTCTATCGGAGTTCCGGTAGGAGTAAAATCAGCTGAACCTGCTACATTTCGCGTAAAGGTATAAGAAACACGGTTTGCAAGCGCCGGACTTTTGAACCACTTGTAATACTCTGTTCCGTTTACAGCTTCGTATGAAACAACGTGCGGATATGTACGGCTCTCACCGCGCGGAAGAGTGCATCCGTGGAAGAGTACCATTATATGATTCTTCGCAGCTATTTCAGCGCACATATGCATCTGCTTCATAGTTTCCTGAGTGTCGCTCTCATAGTAATCGACTTTTACGCCCTTAACACCGAGTCCTGAAACACGCTCAAACTCACGGACGATAGTAGCTTCATCAAGCAGTGAATAGTAAGGATATGCAGGATTGCCCTTGCTGTCCTTGTATCCGCTGTGTCCCTTGTTGTTTACACCATACCAGAGATAGATGCCGACACCGCGTTCAGCAGCATATTCACAGAGCTCTTTTACCTTAGCTTCACTGTCATCCCACAGTGCCCAGCCAAAATCAAGGCATACAAAGTCCCAGCCGTTCTGTGCTGCAAAGTCAATGTAGTCCTTCTGGGTATGGTACTCTATCGGAGAATCGGAGCTGCTGCTCCACCATGACCATGCACTTTTTCCGGGCTTTATCCAGCTTGTATCGTCAAGAACTGACGGCGGATTGAGGTTCTGTATAAGGTCACTTGAGGACATCTCGTTCAGATCATCACCGATAACGACAGCTCTCCACGGTGTATGGAAGGATGTGGACATGCTTACAGATGTTTCCTTGACACCGAACTTCCATTTGAGTGCACGGCTGCCGCCGGTAGTTGACACACAGCCGGCACAGTACGGTTCGTCCTCGTTGAATACATTGGCTTCGGAAAGCGTCACCCAGCAGGTATCAGACAGCTTGCCTGTGAGCGGGAACGAATAATCAGCCCATGCATCATTCATTTTCTTTGAAGTTATCTCCACCATATCCCACTCATATGTAGCATTCGGGATATTGCCCCAGAAAACGCTGTTATCGGGGAATATGACCTGTGTAGCTTCATCCTTGATCGTTGCACCATGATCAAGAGTATATCTTAAACCGACACCATCGTTGTACACTCGCATAGTTACACTAAGTATCGAATCACCTTTATGCAGAGGAAAAGTGATCTCATTACAGCAGTCACGGAACTTGCTGTGCTTACCGTAAGGCATAGTATAAGCTTCATCGCGGGTGATCTCAGCTGCTGAGGGCGGAGCTGCAAAACCTTTTGAAAGATCTTCTGTTGATGTAACCAGTCCAAGCTTTGAGGGCTGCACGACAGCTTCTGTCTTGCCTGAGGAAGTCTTATTCACAGAATAATAGTATCCGCCTGAAGCATCTTTCCAGAACTGTGTATGTATCGTTCCGTCGGGAGAAAAAGTGTCAAGCTCCGGAATGCTTGTTACGCTCGTGCCATCGAGAGTTCTGGCAGTTTCAGGCGAAGAAATATCTACCGCCATAACGTATTCAAAGTCAAACAGATACTTTGCTTCATTCATCGGAAGATCAGCGACCTGAGCGGCAGAAAGAGGCTTATTGAAAAATGCTACATCGTCAATACTTGCTCTGAGGTCATCATCAGAGTAAAGAGAATGCCCGATCGCGTTGTAATAATATGAAGGAAGAAGCCCCTCGCTGAAAAGGCTCCCGACTGCTGCATCAGCAGTCTCAGCCTCGTATGAGATCAGCTTGCCGTCAATGAAGTAAGAAACGCCGCCGGGCTTGTAAACGACCGAAAGCTCATGCCATACGTCCTTGTCCGGAGCTGCATCAAGATCAAATATTGCCCTGTGCTTATCATCGTCAGCGGTAGTACGGGCATTTCCGGCATAGATACTCGCTCTGAATGCACTCTTATTCTTAACGTCTACCGACAGATCAGGAGAGGAATATGAGGATGTAAGTCCAGTGCCGAACGGTACAGTCGAAAACTGATACAGTCTCGAATAATTGTTTGTATCGCCGTCAAGTGCATACTTCATTGAGAATGTGAAGCCTTCACTGCACGACTCGTCAAACATCGCCGGCAGCTGCAGCCAGCCTTCACCAAAACCGTCACCTTTAAGCTTAAGCACGTTGGAGCCATGCTCAGGATCGTACATAACTCCTGCACCGTCTCCGCGGATATGTGCTAAACCGTCAGCAGTACCAACGCTGCTGACTACACCGTTAAGAGAAACAGCTTCAGCTTCAACGGCTCTTATAGCAGGCAAGGAAGTTGCTGCAAGACATACTGACGCGCCCAACGCCAATATGCGTTTTGGATAAAAGTTTTCCAAGTAATCACCCCATTTTTATATATTTATAGTTACATTATACTTATTATCCACATTCAAGTCAATACTTAATAAAAATATTATTATTATAACTAAAAATAGTAAAACCTCTTCTGTTTCATATTTGCAGCACAAGAAAAATAAAAAGCCGCATAGGCAGTAAACGCAGCATTTCTTCGGATCTTGTTACAAGAAATGCTGAATTTGCCTTATGCAGCTATTAACTTACATAATATCTATTCCAAATTCTCTGCAAAGTGCAGCTGTTTTTTTCCGAAACAGGAATACTGTCCTGATCCTTCTGAGATCAGGACAGCTTTTAAGTTCTTCCGGAGAAATATCAAATTAAGGCTTTAGTATTTCAAGAGTATATCGTCAATAACGATCTGCATATCTCCGATATCTATATTCATTTTTCTTCTCCTGTTATATAAGAACTCCGTTACAATGGTCTATCTCATGCTGAATGATCTGTGCAGCAAAACCGGAGTAACGCTTTTCATGGGATTTCATATATTTGTCCTGATAACGAACCTTGATACTCTTGTATCTTGTCACGGAACGAGGTCCGCCGAGAAAGGAAAGACAGCCTTCTTCTGTTTCATATGGTTGATTCTGAGACGTAATTTCCGGATTGAACATTGTGACTATCTTCTTATCATCGTAAAATGCTATAATCCTTTTCGATACACCGATCATATTTGCTGCCATACCTACACAGCCGTCTCTATGCTTTTCCAGTGTTTCTGCAAGATCTTTAGCGATCTGAACATCATCAGCAGCAGCATCTTTGGACTTAACTTTAAGAATGATCGGATCATGTACAATTTCTCTTATCATATTATGTTCTCCATTTCATGTTATCACTGAACTACGGTTCAGGTCGATAACGTCAACTTCCTTTTCTTCCAAAATGTCCTCAAACCGTTCGCTTCCATGCGCTTTAATAAATTCTGCTTCTTTTTTTGAAACGAAGAAGCCCATGTAAATATGGCATTTATTATCGACAGCTGCAAAATCATCAGGCAGTGGATAAGCTTCTGTGAAATACAATGCCGTTTTACCGCATTTTTCAGAGAAGCCCTCAACTATACTATCTGCCCCTTCTATCAGAACACCTCTGCCGATTTTAATTCTGTTTGATAATGCATAAAATACAGAATTTGCAAATATTTCCGCACATTCATCATAATGGTCATCAATTGGAAGTATCACTTCACACTCTTCATATTTAGAAACGCCGAATGTAGCTAATACAAGGCAGTTTTTAATAGTTTCCGGAAAGCCCAGCAATTGTATCTCACGTTCTTCATCGGCATATATGTCAGCTCCGGCATATTTACCTAAGTATTTATCGTAATGATCCAAAATAGCTTCACCTAAGTTCTTTTTTTCACCTACATTCATCGTATCTCCTCCATAGTAAAGCAGCCTGCATCAATATATCCCTGATGTCCGGTATCAAGTTTCCGGCAGACCAGAAAGAAGCGCAATGATATTATAACACAATTCAAGTTATAAATCAATACAAATGCTTCTTGAGATGATTTATATTTCAGTCTTGCTTATTGCCCTTACACACTCTATTAGTTTTCTCATCAGCATATGCTCCGTGTCAAACTTCATATGCATGAATACTTTCAAAAAAATATATATGCAATAATACAAATCAAGTATACATTCCGGCTAATGTATTGACATTTATACTGCAAATATATATAATTATATATGTGAGATTTATAGCTCTATATGGTAGAGTAGAAAGGATTGGTATTATGAAAAAAAATAAAATACGAAGGGTAAGAAAAAAAGCACTGTCTTTTTTTGTTGCTTCTTTGGTGGGGTGTGCTCAGACACTGACATTG
>ONAI01000098.1 GCA_900315755.1 uncultured Ruminococcus sp. | reverse complement strand
GCTGAAACAAATGCTGAAATTGCATCTGGTTCCGACGTTGAATAAGTGACTTTTAAGAAACATTGACCTGTCATGCGGCAGGTCTTATTTTTTTGCCTGCGGTCAGATACCAAGCATACGTGCTGCTTTGAGTATCACTATCTGAGTTTTTCCGTCCTTGATGCTGCCGTCCATGACGAGCTTAACAGCCTCGGCGAGCGGTATCTTTTCAACATCGAGGAACTCATCATCGTCGAGCGACTGCTTCGAGAAGCTGAGCCCCCGTGCGAGGTACATATAGGTTATCTCGGTGTTGTAAGCCGGAGTAGGGTACATCTCACCGAGGTAGATGTATTCAGTGCAGGTGCAGCCGGTCTCTTCGAGGAGCTCACGTCTGCCGCAGACAGCGTGATCCTCGCCCTTTTCGAGCTTTCCGGCGGGAACTTCCCGTGTTACGGTGCTGAAAGGGTATCTGAACTGCTTCACGAGGTATATCTCGTTGTCGTCGGTGACAGGTATGACGCACACTCCGCCGTTATGGTGAAGGACATCCCTGACAGCCTCCGAGCCGTTTTCGAGCTCGGCTTTGTCGTGAGTGATAGTGAAGATAGGGCCTTCGTAGACCTTCTGGCTTGAAACTGTTTTTTCCTGTAAATGCATAAATATGCTCCTTTATAAAATGCGGCTGCTTTATCGTGCAGACCAGCAGAAATCGTAGTCGTAGCAGTGTTTGTGAGGGTAATCCTTGTCACCGCGGAGGAATTTCCGGCAGATGAGGAGGTAAAGAGCGAGCAGCAGCAGACCGGCTGCGCTTATCACCATGCCCTCAGTGAGGTAAGGCGTTCTGTATCTGAAAACGATGCTGTTTTCGCCGGCATCGGCTCTGACAGCCATGAAGCCGTAGGAGACCCTCTCAACATCGGCTTTTTCGCCGTTCACCTCAGCCGACCAGCCCTTGCTGTAAGGAACGCTGAAGAATACGAGCTGCGGCTTATCGAGGTCTATCTCAGCCTCAAAGCCCTTTGAATCGAAGCGGAACGACTTCGCTGCGGACTTCTGTTTCCGGCGGCAGACAGTCTCATACTGCTGCTTATCCGGAGCGTCCTCGGTGCTTCTGTCGGTGAGGATAGAGGAATACTTCTCAGCCTGTTCATCGCTGAGAACGAGCGAGGAAATGAGCGATCTTTCGCGCTCTGAGTAGGACTTCTTATCGGAAGCATCCTGAGTTATATAGCTATCGAACGGTATTCCCATAGGGATATAGAGGGTATTCTCATAGACCTCGAAATCCCTGTTTGTCTCAAGGTACTTGAAACCGGGGAGATACTGCGTAATATCGACATCTTTGTAGGACTTATCACCGGTCGGGGTTTTGATGTTTGAGAGCGGATTATATTCCGGCTTTATCAGCTCGCTGTAAGGCGGAGCTTCATCGCTGACCTCGCGGTAGCAGTATTTGACGGAGAACAGTCCGCGGAGAGTGTAATGAGTAACGTCCGCGCGGGAAGCGACGCTCCTGTCGACATTGACCTCGTTGTAGAAGTCCATGATAGATGTATTAACGACGCTGTGGAACGTCCTCATTGAGGGGAGTTCCCAGTACATCGGGTAATTATCGCAGCTTTCCGACATATCCACGCGGAAGAAATTGTCCTCGCTGACGGATTCGTAAACGATGCTGTCTTTGCCCTCGATGACGTTGTCGATATAGTCGTGAGCGCCGGAGATAGTAACAGCCTCGTAGAAGATCGTGGTGAAAATGCAGGCGATCGAGGCGAAGCAGGTCAGCACGACCGTCAGCTTCATGAACGGCTGACCTCTGCGGCGGCGCTTGATGACCGTCATCATAGCCGCGAGGTTTATCGCCGCAACACCAATGACTATCCAGAAATAGAGGATGTCTTCCGGCATATGGAAGAATTGCAGTTTGCCGTCCTTTTTGGTCGGGAGCATACCGATGACCGCGAAAACAGCGAGTACCGCCGCAGAAAATTTCCAACCGGCGCGTAGATCGGCTTCCTGATCGTCGAGACTCTGCGCCGACATCATAGCGAAAATGAGTATCGGCATATAGAACCAGCGGGCGTAGTAGTAGCCGTTGAACGCCTGAAACGCGCAGTTCAGGAACGGTATGAACGCGCATATCATCAGGAACAGCGAAAGTCTTGCAGCCCAGTGTTTTTTGCGGTGTTTCATGAATGCGAAAACGCCCGTCATCGACATCAGCGGCAGATAGCCGCCTATTGAAGCCCATTTAGCGGATTCCGAGCTGAAAAGGTTAGGATTTGCCGGAGGATCGGGCGGCATGAAGAAGCTCTGGATGATACGCGGGATAATGGTATCGTCATCGTAGAGGACCATGTCTCTGCCGTAGAGGTGCTCGCTGAGGCGCGAATTTCCGGCAATATCGAAAGCAGTCGGAAGGAGTATCACCGAGGCGATCATAGTGCCGATAACGGCTTCAAACGCAAGTCCGGCGAATTTAGCCGCATTCGTGTGGAAGTCCTTGCAGTTCATGCGGAAGATGTAGTAGATGATAAGGAATACCGCCTGACCTGCAAAGAAATAGTAATTGAGCAGAGCCATGAAGGCGACGCTCAGTGCGAACCAGCCCTTTTTACCGCGGTTGATGTATTCCTCCATAGCGATGAGCGTGAGAGGGAAGAAAGCGGTAACGTCCTGAAAGTGGTTGAAGAAGATATTGTATATCTGGAAGCCGGAGAAAGCGTAGAGCAGAGCGCCTGTAAGAGCGGCATCCTTTGAGCGGACAAAGCGTCTTATGTAGGCGTAGGCGGTCAGTGATGCAAAACCGTGCTTGAGTGCGAGAAGCACCGGCATAGCGTAGGTCACAGCGCCGGCAGGCAGAAGTGTTGAAAGCCAGAAGAACGGACTTCCGAAAAGATAGAACGAGTAAGAGGTCATGAAGTCGGTTCCGAGGTCGGTGAACCAGTGCCAGCCGAACTGACCGTTTCTCACGGCGTTATTGGCGGTGTGGTAGAAATTGATCTGCTGAGCGTTGTAGTCGCCGGAGTAGATGAAGAAGCCCCTCTCGACTATCATTACCGGCAGCAGCGACAGAAGCAGACACATAAAGCCCAGCATAAAAGCAGAAAGGTACTTTTCACCTGAGCGTTCGCGGTGTGATAAAGGTTTTATCTTATCCAGCCTCCAGTCGTAGTCAGCGTGATACGTATAGTTCCGCTGAAGAATATACATTCTTATTATATCACACTACTTATAAAATAGCAACATACATTCGCAAAATTTTTTGTCTGTAAGTATTTTTGAGTTCGGCAGTGATGCAAGAATGTAAAATTTCTGTGAACATTTCCGGATATTCAATGGTTTCGGGTTGAATCCGGGGCGGAATATGCCCGTTAGTAGGAGGTGTTTTTATGAAGAAACACAACAGCTTCGTGCTTTATAAGGAATACAGGGAGTACATTGATATGCTGAGCGATCAGGAGACCGGAAGGCTGTTCAAGGCGCTATTCAGTGTACTCAGCGGAGGTGAAGAGCCGGAACTCGAAGGGAGTACAAAGATAGTGTTCAAGGTGATATACGGGCAGATAATGCGCGACCTTGAAAAGTGGGAGGAGACCTGCCGCAAACGCAGTGAAGCCGGCAAAAAAGGCGGACGTCCAGCGAAAACTGAGGCTGTTCCGGAAAAGCAAACAAAAGCAAATGAAAGCAAAATAAAGCAAACGAAAGCAAAAAAAGCTGAGAATGAGACTGAGAATGAATATGAGACTGAGAATGAGACTGAGACTGATACTGAGTATGAGTATGAAAATGTGAATGAAAATGAGAATGAAAATGTGAGCGGGCGCGGTGAAACACCGCGTGAAGCTCCGGAGGATGAGTCTGATTCTGATTCACTCACACCACAGAAAGTAGCGCAGATAAAAGCCTTTGTTGAAAGCTGTGTCCACCGGCAGCGGGGAGCCCCTGCAACTTAACGAGGGGGAAACCTCCCTTGCAACCCATTATTAGTGCCGTTAGCGAGTACGTGTAAGCTATGGCAATAAAGTGAGCGAGTTTACGAGCGCCAACGTGGAAGCCAGCGGGGGCTCCCCGCCGTGGAAGGGAGCGCAGGCACTGCGCCGTGGAAGCCAGCGGAGGCTCCCCGCCGTGACAGCTTGCGCTGTCAGGGCGATATTTCTGTCGCTGTTACAGGGAGACGCCTTCACTTGCAAGGCGTCTCCCCTTCCAAAACAGTCCACCG
>ONAI01000099.1 GCA_900315755.1 uncultured Ruminococcus sp. | reverse complement strand
GGTGAAAAATAATATGGATCTGATGAAAGACTTTTGCAAGATAGCTGTTGCTTTGGTTGAATTAGCCGGAGAAGATATGGTATGGAAAAGGATGATAACATTACAGTCAGCTTTGAAAGCAATGGCAAGAAATACAATGTGTGTATAACAGTTTGTGACTTAGGAGGTGCTGAAAATGACACTTGACGAAGCTCTCGCACTGCTTGGTGAGGACGGTGAGCAGAATGACTGACCTCATAATATCTGCTGTCGGTCTCGGCATCTGTGTAGCCGGGATAGCGTTCCTGATATTGAAGGGAGGCGGTGAGGGATGAACGCACATATCGACTCACCTCGTGCAAGGTTCAGGATCCGGAACGGTATCACCGGCGCTTACATACATATCACTCTGTTTCGGATACTTGAATTCAACACCCGTACCGAGGCTATCTGCTACATGAACCGCTGCGGTCTCAACCGGGAAATCTACTACACGGAGGCGGTGCTATGAGAAACTATCAGCGGCAGAAAAACAACCCCTACAAGCTGCCGCACAACCTGTATATGCGGATGCTCTACCTCGTCAGGGACTATGAGCGCATACGCTCGGAGCGTGAGGATATACTTGCAGCATCACCTGCTCCGGATGGTATCCCTCACTCCGGCACCGGCAACCCGACTGAGCAGAAAGCTATTAAGCTTGCGGAGCTCGGTGATAACTGTACAGCCATTGAGAAAGCACTGGCAACTGTGCCGGTTGAGTACCGCAAAGGAGTATGGAATAATATCTGCTATCAGTCACCGTACCCAACCGATGCAGGCGAAGCAACGTACAAACGCTGGCGATGCCGGTTTATTTATGAGGTCGCAAAAAAACTTCACGAAATCTAAAAAATGATACCTGTGGGAAAAAAACAAATGCTATAATAATATCATAGGATTTTATCCAAAGGAGCAGAGGGTCAGGCTGCTCCGGCGGTGATCATTAAATGTCTCCTTTCTTTTGTTTACCGGCAGCACTGCCGGCTATGGCAGAGTAGAGCAGTCGGAGTGCTCGTCGGGTTCATGCCCCGAAGGTCATCGGTTCAAGTCCGATCTCTGCAACCACACACACCAACTGACATTTGATTTCTCCCTCAGGAAGTACCTCGGCAATCGCCGGGGTATTTCTGTTATACATGAAAGGACGGTGAACTTATGGCAAGACCGAGAAAATTCAGAAGTCCGAAAGCACTTGCAGAAAAGTGGGAAGAGTACAAGGAACGCTGCGATAATATGTCTGTGCTGAGCCATGAGTTCAGTGCTAAGAATAGTGAGTTTGTATCCGCAGAACTAAAGCGCAAGGTGACATACACTATCGAAGGTTTTTGTGTTTATACAGGGATAGCGCGTTCAACATTTTATGAAATATACGGTGAGGATGAGAGGTTTTCGGACATCGTTACGCGCATGAAGGAAGAGTGTGAAGCTGACGCCCGCGAGAAATTTGAGCTCGGCGTCATACCTTCTCAGCTTGCAGGTCTCTGGATGTCGAAGTACGGCTACAGCACCAAGCAGGATGTAAACGCAAAGGTCGAGCCTTCACAAAAGCTTGCTGACGTAATGGATCAGATCGGCGGTGAGGGGCTTGAAGAATAATTTCCCTTTATCGCAGAAGTATATCGACTTTGTAAACACGACAAAAGGCGTGACTGCTGAGTTTCTTGAAGGCACCACAGCCTCTGGCAAGACAACCGTAGGAGCAGGCATCAAGTTTATGCGTATGGTGTCAGCCTCGCAGAAGAAGCTGCACGTCATTGCTGCCAAGACCACCGGCAAGGCTGAGGAGACTATCATACAGCAGGACAACGGTATACTTGACCTGCACCATAACGCTTCATACTACGGCAACGGCGACAAAGACTTCAAGCTTCCGCACATCAAGTTCGAGGGAAAGATAATCTATATCCTCGGCTATGATAACCGCGACAAGTGGGAAATGGCACTCGGAGCGCAGTTCGGCTGCGTGTACATCGACGAGATAAACACGGCGGATATTGACTTCGTCCGTGAGATCTCCACCCGAAACTACTACCTCCTTGCAACGCTGAACCCTGACGATCCGACACTGCCGGTGTATAAGGAATTCGTCAACCGGTCAAGACCGTACAGCAAGTACGCGGCGGACGTTCCGAAGGAGATAATGGACGACCTCCTGAAAGAAGAGCCGACACCTCACTGGCGTTACTGGTTCTTCTCGTTCCGGGACAATCTCAGCCTGACACCTGAGGACATCGAGCGTAAGAAGGCAGCTGCACCTAAGGGAACTAAACTCTACAAGAACAAGATACTCGGTCAGCGAGGCAAAGCGACAGGTCTTGTCTTTGACTGCCGTGACAGTAACATAATTACGGCTCAGCAGGCGCAGAATTACAAGTTCACGCTTTTCTCGGCGGCACTTGATACAGCGTACTCGCAGACCTCACCCGACACGATAGCGTTCACGTTTATTGGCATAACCGAGGAAAGAAAGTGCATCGTGCTTGATGAGAGAGTTTTCAACAATGCAGAGTTGACGGTACCGAAAACGCCGTCAGATATTCCGGTTGACTACGTTGATTTTCTTGAACTTAACCGTCAGCGCTGGGGATTTGCCCGCGACGTATACATCGACAGTGCAGATCAGGCGACTATAACCGAGTGCGGCAAGTACAAGCGTCTGACAGGCTGCATATACAACTTCATACCGGCTTTCAAAAAGACTAAGATCATCGACCGCATCCAGCTTCAGAGTGCTTGGATGGCAGCCGGTGATTTTCTTATACTCAGCCATTGCAGGACGCTGATAGCCGAGCTGAACGTTTACAGCTGGAAGGAAGATAAGTACGAACCCGAGGACAGGAACGATCACTGCATCAACTCCTGTCAGTACGCATGGCTGCCATACAAAATGCAGATTGGAGCGATAAAATGAGCATATTCGACAAGATCGGAGAAAGGATGAGAGAAAAAGTGAAGAACTGGCTTCGGCTGAATCCTGCCCCTCAGCAGAGTTTCAATATCAATGAGTACACTACCCGTGAGACTGAGATCATCCGCTCTCAGCTATGGTACAGAGGCGACGCGAACGAACTGTACCAGTTCTTTCATCAGCTCACCGGAGTGCAGGGCAGCTTCTGGGGAAGCGTTCCGTCAGGCGGCACGGTCCGTAAGGTACATAGCGGCATACCTGCGATCATTGCAGATACACTTGCTTACATAGTCAAGTCAGATATGGACGGCATTGAAGCACCGGAAGTATGGAATGAACTTGCAGAGAGTATCGACTTCACAAATATTGTCGGTCAGGCGATAGTTGATACACTCGTCGAGGGTGACGGCGCTTTCAGAATATCAGTCAACGGTGATAAGATAGGACTGGATTTCATAGGCGCTTCACGCTGCGAGTATGAGGACGACGAAATTATCATACATACTCAGTATCCGGCTAAGAACCGTATTTTTACGCTGACAGAAAGGCACGGCAAGGGATATGTTGAGAGCCGGCTTTATGATGAAAACGGTCATGAAGTCCCGCTTGATACGGTTCCGGAACTTGCAGGCATTGAGCCTTATATCGAATTCAGCGGTGATTACAGCCTTGCAGTACCGCTGATGTTCTACGCCTCAAAAAAGTACAAAGGGCGCGGAAAGTCTGTCTTTGACGGCGGTAAGTCTGACTGCTTCGACAGTCTCGATGAAGTCATCTCGCAGTGGTGGGATGCAGTAAGAGCCGGCAGAGTCAAGCAGTATATACCGGAAAGTATGATTCCCCGGGATCCACATACAGGTGCGCTTCTGCCGCCGGATCAGTTCGGCAACAATTATATCTCGGTAAGTGTGCCGGTAATTGAGGGAGTATCTCCTGAGATCAAGACAGTTCAGCCGGATATAAACTACGAAGCATTTGTCAGCGCCTATACTAATGCGCTGCTGATGTGTCTGCAAGGACTTGTCTCTCCGGCTACTCTTGGTATAGATGTCGGCAAGATATCAATGCTGTTCTGATGACGAATGACAACATTCGCGGTATCGTACCTGTCAAGCAGGATGTTACTGTCAGCTTCGGTGAGTACGGAGCTCCTGACTTTGACAGCCGTGTGGAGACTGTGGGTAAAGCTGCTACATACGGTGTTATGTCAGTCAAAACACAGGTGGACGAGCTCTGGGGCAGTTCCAAGGACGATGAGTTCAAGGAAGCTGAGGTGCAGCGTATCATGTCAGAAAAGGGACTGCTCACAGCTAACGAGCCCTCTGTTGGTGATATGTAATGCTTGGTATCGGCGGCATAGTCCGCATATTCGAGGAGATAGAACAGCGGCTTGTGAAGTCCCTGAAACGCAACCTCGGACGGCATAAGGAAGAAGAGGAGCAGGAAGGCTTCAACTGGTCTGCATGGCAGGCAGAGAAGCTCCGCAGCCTGGAGAAGTTCCGCAGAGAGAATGCTGCGATCATGCAGGAGTATACCGAGCAGATAGACACAGAGACACGGCAGATAATGCAGGAGCAGTTCAATGAGGGTGTGAACGGAGTGGACGTTCCGCCTGCTGAAAATCAGCCTGCTTTCTTCGGAGTTGATACGACTAAGGTCAACAAGCTCATCGAGGACGTGACGTACCTTGAAAAGAACGCTGAGACCGCAGCTCTGCGAATGACTGATGATGTATACCGACAGACCGTGAACCGTGTACAGCTCGCTATGAGTACCGGCTCTATGACCTTGCAGCAGGCTATTGACATTGCCGTGAAGGATTTCCTCGATCAGGGCATAAACTGCATCGTCTACCGGGACGGGCGGCGTGTGAATATTGCCGATTACGTCCGCATGGCTCTCCGCACTACGGCTACCAGAGCGGCGCTGCAAGGCAAATCCGCAAAGTACAAGGCGCTCGGTTATGATACAGTGCAGGTCAGCAGTTATGGTATGTGCAGCAAAACCTGTGAGCCGTGGCAGGGGCGCATCTACATCGAGGACACCTTCTCTATGTGGGACGGTGAAGTCCGTGAGCAGGGCGGCATACTGTGGGGCAAGTCCAACTACTGCGGCAAATGGTTTCCTCTGCTGAGCAGTGCCATTGAAAAGGGACTGTTCCATCCGAATTGCCGGCACAGCATAAGTCTCTGGCGTGACGGTGATCCTCTGCCGGAGAGCGTAGACAACTCCGACAGCGAGCGCCGGTACAAGCTGGAACAGCAACAGCGAGCTCTCGAACGCGAGATCAGAAAGGCAAAGCGCAAGGTCGAGGGCTTCACGGATCCTGCGAACATCAAGAAGGCAAAAGCCGAGCTGAGACAGGCTCAGAAGAAGCTGAAAGACTTCATCGACAAGGTCAATGCCGAGGAGGGCGAGACTGTTCTCAGGCGTGACGAGGGCAAGGAGAAGGTGTATGAGGGAGAGGTTAAGCCTAAGTACAAGACTGAGCCGCCTGTCAGCGATGCTCCTGTGCCTGAGGGCAAGGCTGTTGAGGTCACTGTCAGCGAGCCTGAGAAGGCGGAGGGGGCTTATACAGAGGAACCTGTTCCGCAGGCTGAAAATGTTAATAATACGTCTATTGACATTTCGGCAGAAAATGGTATAATAGAATCAGGAAATAATCACGCTCTTGGAGATTCCTCAGCAGAGCAATATGAGCCTAACTATTCTTTTGAACCTAAAGTTACTCCAGAAGTTCAGGAAGCCTTTAACGAAGAGTATAATAAGGCTGTTGAATTATATGGTGAAATCAATACTGTTTCTGGTGTTGATGTGATGACAGATGTTTCAAAAGATGAAGGAAATTACAATGATAATAGTCGCTGGATTTCACTTCGCCATGCAGAAAAGAAAAATGGTTTAAAATTAATGGCTGCTGTTGCGCAAGAGAAATATAAAAACGGTAAATGGTCAACTGGTCATCCACGACACGCAATGAGACATGAAATAGGTCATGCTATACAGCTCCATTATAGTATGAATGACACAAACTGGTCGGAAAAGTTGCTTAAAATATCTGATATCTTTCAAAAAGCCATTCAAGAAATTGAGGGGTATACAATGCCGTCATCATATATTGGTGACGATATTGAGGAATTCATTTCCGAATGTGTAGCTGCAAGCTTTTTAAATCCTAAGAAGCAATCAAAAACTGTTAAGGCTGTTTTCAGAATAATTACAGGGGGTGCGTAATATGCAGGAAATGCCAATTAAAATTGCAGAATGGACTGAACTAAGATTCCCAGAAGGAAGACGTTTCCTTAAAGACGATGCTCCTGATGATGTTCGCCGTGAAGCTCTTGAATGGGAAAGAGAGTTCAATAATAAAACAGGCCGCAGACGTATAGTAAATATTGATATAGAAACCGCCCAGCAATGAGCGGTTTTCTTATACCCATTTGTGCAGTCAACTGCACACCTGAATACTGCAAAAAGCGTTTGCTAAGGACATAAATGTCCTCAGCAGGCGCTATTTTTATACCCTGAAGGAGGTGAGGAGAATGGAATATGAAGTGATTTACAATGGAGCTGACGAAGAAGGCATTGAAGTCAAGAATATGCTTCAAGACCTTTTGAATATAGTTTCTGAATCAGTTGAAACTAAGTTGCAAGTGCTATTTTTATATCCAAATGAAAGTGAGGAATAAACAATGCCAACAGAAGACGACAAGAACAAGGCAGGCGCTCAGGGCGCTCAGAATGCCGCAGAAGGGCAGGGACAGTCCACAGGTGAAACTACACCGGCAGATAGTCAGAACGGCAACAGCGGTGAAACTGGACAGGCTGAGGATACACTTCCTAAGACACAGGAAGAACTCGACAAGCTTATTGAGCGCAGACTGAAAAAGGAACAGAAGAAGTGGGAGAAGGCACAGTCGCAGCCAAAGGTTGCTGAGCCTAAGACTGAGGGTGACGGCAATACTCCCACAGCAGCTCCTGACAACTCCGCAGAGATCGCATCCCTCAAGAGTGAACTTCAGGAGGCAAGAGCACAGAACACCGCTGCCAAGCTCGGTTTCAAGGCTGATGCTATTGACGATGCGGTATATCTCGCAATGAGGAACGCTGCCAAGAACAATGACGGCGAGTTCGACGATGAGGACATCAAAACAGAGCTTTCCGCTGTCCTCAAAAAGCATCCAGAATGGAAAGCTGATGCAGGCAAGGCGACAGGTTTCCGTGTCGGAGCGCCTGAGCCTAAGCAGTCTGCAAACACTATCAAGTCAACAGCGCAGAAACGCTGGAATAGATTTAACCACTAAGGAGGTACAATTATGCCAAACACAAGTAACTATGCTGAGGTGTGGGAGAGCGATCTTCTTGAAATCAGAATTCAGGATACGCTTTCAAGTCCGTTCGTGACTACTAATGTCAGATGGCTTGATGCAAAGACCTTCCACTTCACACAGCAGTCCACATCGGGATACAAGTCCCACAACAGAAACGGTGGCTGGAATTCAGGTAAGTACGTTCAGACGGATGTACCGTTCACAGTTACCCACGACAGAGATATCGAATTCCTGGTAGACAAGGCTGACGTTGATGAGACAAATCAGACTGCATCTATCATGAATATCTCTAAGACATTTGAGACTACTCAGGCTTCTCCTGAGCAGGATGCGCTGTTCTTCTCCAAGACAGCTGCCAAGGCTGAGAGCGTTGCTGGTTATAACAGCGCGACAGCAGCAAACTCATACACTAAGTCCAACGTATTCGATAAACTCAAAGGCTTCCTTGCAGCCGGCAAGCTGAGAAGGTACAAGGCTCAGGGAGCACTTATTATGTACGTAACGTCTCAGGTTATGGATCTGCTTGAACAGTCAACGGCATTTACTCGCAAGATCGAGATGACGCAGATTTCCGAAGGTGCCGGCACAGGTCTTGAGACAAGAGTTACCGACATCGACGGCGTACCGGTTATGGAAGTCATCGACGATGAGCGCTTCTACGACCGCTTCAACTTCGATCCTGAGGACGGCGGATTTGAGCCTGCACTTGCTGACTATGCTCTTACTGAAGATACTGACATTGTCAGTGGAAAGACTTACTATACACGTTCCGGTTCTGCGGGAGCATATGTCTATACTGAGGTCGCAAATCCTGCAAAGGCAGATCTCGGCAGCTACTATGAGAAGACTGCTCTCGGTTCCCGCAAGATCAATGTGCTCATTGCTTCTCCACTCACTACAAAGGTTGTGCCGAAGATCTCAAGCATCTATTTCTTCGCTCCCGGAAGCCACACAAAGGGAGATGGCTACCTCTATCAGAACCGTGCGCTCTCTGATGTATTCACCTTCCCGAACGGCAAGGACGGCAATATCGACAGTATCTATGTTGACGTGGATACTACCGAATACACAGGCTCATGAGCACATATCTGCCGCCTGAGGAGTATAGCGGCGCTATACCTGCCGAAGAGGTCGAAGCAAGACTGAAAAGAGCCTGCCGCGACATTGACAGTCTGACATTCAACAGGATAGTTGAGAAAGGCTTTGAGAATCTGACTGAGTTTCAACAGGAGCTTGTCAAGGAAGCGGTAAAGCTTCACGCTGACTTCTGTTACGAAAACGCTGAGCTGCTTGACAGCCCGCTCGCTTCATACGCTATAAACGGTGTGAGCATGAGTTTTGACAAGTCGAAAATAGTCACGATCGGCGGCGTTACGACTTCAAGCGAGGTCTACGGACTGCTTATGCAGACGGGATTATGCTGCCGAAGCTTAGCGGGCGGATAATATCTGCCTACGATACAGAGGTGATATTATGAAGTTTCCACAACTTGTGCCGGATAAGGTATGCACTACACCTATAACCGTTTACCGGGAGGGCGGTCTCAATCGGGACGGCTCTCCCAAGCGCACGGTGATCTTCGAGGGCAAGTGCAACTACTCAGAAAAGACCTATCAGCGAATGACC
>ONAI01000100.1 GCA_900315755.1 uncultured Ruminococcus sp. | reverse complement strand
GAAAACCTCTATCGTGAGCCTGGAATGACAGATGAGCAGATATCTGCTATCTGGGAGTTCGACTATGAGACATTTCTTTCGGACAGGGCTTATCTTGAAAAGAAGCATGATCTGTCTGACTACGAGGATACGCTCCAGAGCAGTGACTGCACCATTGACGAATGCAATATTGAAGAAAACTGGCATGAGTACATAACAGACATTGATAAGAGAAGACAGTTGTCAGAGCTGCGCCCGGAACAAAGACGTGCTTACTATTTATGTAAGGTTTTGAAAATGAAACAGGAAGACGCTTCGTCAATTTTACTGATACCAAGGCGTTCTGTTAGTCGCTGGATTGTTAAAATTGCTGAAATTTTAAAATAGTGGCCAAAAACATCCCTTCCCACCGGCTACTTAGTGAAGGGCAATAAAGCACTTCACGAAACTTGACAATTGAATAGCAGCGCATAAGTGTGCAGCAAGATCGGTGTGGGCAACAAACCTGCGAGCCGCGGACATCCATACGCCACGACCCCGGAAACGGGCGAGCGATAAATATGAGCATGACGGTGGGAGCGAAGCCACTCCCATTATGGCAATGACAGCCGACTTGCGCGCCCGTCCGCACCAGCGGCTCTGACTCCGTAAGGGCAGAGAGACAAGGATCTGCGTGAACAGTGAGGACTCTGTTCGGCTTATGTGCTCCCATCCCCGGAGGGCGTCAGAAATGGCGAGAGATTATCCGAGGCCTTTGATTAAGGAAAATGCCGTCGCACAGCGTGACGGTAAAGCACCCCTGCGGAGGTGCGTCTGCATATGAAACGATATATGCGGACAACAATACATGGGGCTGCTGTAAGGCAGTCCCACTTACATAAAGGAGAGATATGATGCTGATACCCAAACGTGGAGATATGTACGTTGCCGATCTGGGACAAGGTATTGGCTCAGAACAGGCAAACGAACGCCCTGTGGTGATAATTCAGAACAACAAGGGCAATCACTATGCCGATACAACGATAATTGTTCCTATCACATCTCAGATGAAAGCTCAGCTACCCAATCATGTGATAATACATTACGGTATTCTCACGAAGTATCAGGGCTGTGTTTTGACAGAGCAGATAAGGACTATATCAGTATTAAGACTGAAAAAGTATATCGGCAGACTAAGTGAAAAGGATATCCGAAGGATAGAGAAAGCACTAAGGATAAGCCTTGATATGGATAACAAGGGGTTGAAATAACTATGAAAATAATGGAATTACCGCTTGATACAGCGGTCAGCAGATTTTTTGATGAGGCTGAACGAAACGGTCTTGAACGCCGACAGGGACAGGTAGAGATGTCTCAGGAGATAGCACAGGCGATCATGAATAAAAGCTCACTGATAGTTGAAGCTGAGGTTGGTATCGGAAAGTCGATAGCTTACCTTGTGCCGATAGTACAGCAGTTCTTTCGTGACCGCAGACAGGTAGTGATAGCGACGTCAACTATCGCATTGCAGGAGCAGCTTGAACGTGATGTACATAATGTCCTCAAAATGATAGGAGTAAAAGCGAAAGTCGAGGTGGCTAAAGGAATGAAGAATTACATATGTCTCAGGGAAGCGAGAAAGCATCGCAAGGAAAACGAAGAATTTGCCGCTCTCTTTGAACTGGCATTGCGTGGAATCCAGCGTAAATCAGCACTGAGCGTTACCAACAGAGCTTGGGATAAGGTTTGTATCAACTCAGTCGGTCAGAAGTGTGATGACTGCAAATACAGAGGAAGATGCGAGTACCTGCAAATGCGTGAGCGTATCCGCTGTAATGATTCAATTGTTATCTGCAACCAGAATATGCTGGTTTCGCACCTTCTTAACATGGAATCAGGCAGAGGGATATTCAAGGGAAATCTCAGCACTATAGTTATTGATGAGGCTCATAATCTCGAAAGCAAGTTCAGGGACGCTTTCACCAACTCTTTCAGCCAGAGAGAGATCAGCAGAGAGATAATAAAAGTCACAAGCAACAGAAAGAACACTATGTCACGTCTTATAATCGAGACTATAAAAATGATCGATACTTATTTCAATTTCCTTAAAAATGACATATCTCAGCAGCAGGCAGCAGCAGACGCTGACATGAAGACCTTCTATTACAGACCGAGTACGGAAATAAAGAAGCTGGTCCTCAAGCTGCGCTCAAATATGAAAGAGATAGAAATGAGGACAAACCGAAGGCTGCATAGCCTGCAAACACTGAGAGACTCAGAAAGCAATGCCAACCTTGTATGGCTGTCCAACGAGCACGGTGTTCGCATAAATGTGTGCAGGAAAGATATACGCAGAGATATAGGTAGACTGCTGTTTTCAAGTTCAAGGAGCACGATACTGACTTCGGCAACATTAACATCTCAGAATTCAGGAACACTCAAAGACAGATACAGTTACTTTATGGATAGTCTCGGCTGTCCTGATGATATATGTATTTCCGAACCCAAGAAGTCACCTTACAACTACGATGAGCATTCTATGATGTATGTGTCCAATAAGCTGCCTTGTCCGAAAAGGTATAACCGAAATCGTTACCGCCAGGAAGCCATTGCCGAGATAGTCAGACTACTGAAGATAACACATGGAAAAACGCTTATTCTCTTTACGGCAAAGGACGATAGAGATTATGTCTTTGGACAGCTGACAAGTGCAGGCTTACCGTATAAGATAATGATACAGAGCAGCGACTCGTCTCAGGAACAAAGACTTGAAAACTTCCGTAAAAATGTGGATTCGGTAATACTTGGCACAGGAACATATTGGGAAGGCATAAACGTCGAGGGCGAGAGTTTATCGCAAGTGATAATATTCAAACTGCCGTTTCCTGTACCTGAGCCGATCATGGAGTATAAGATGTCAAAGGCAGAGTGTCCGCTTCTGGAAGTTGCAGTTCCCGAAATGGTGATAAAGCTGAAACAAGGTGCAGGGCGGCTCATCAGAAATGCCGGCGACAAGGGTATCGTTTCGATACTTGACCCAAGAGCAAGCAGCAGAATAAAAACAGCGTATAGGGAGGATGTGCTGTCGTCACTGCCTGAAAATAATACAACTGAAAACATAACGGAACTTAAAAGGTTCTGGAGAAAGATAAGGAAGGAAAATAACCATGAATAATAACAGACCCGGACTTGCAGATTATATGCTGGCAGTTATGGACCAGATCATAGGTAGTGCTGCCATAGAAAAGGAAATATCCGAGACTGAGAAGGTAAGGATCCGTGAGATCAACGAAGTTACTGTTACTGAAAGGTATATGACTATCCGTGAGTGGGAGGTGAACGCATGATCCAGTTTATCGCAGGCGCAATGTTCGGCGGAACTGTGGGAGTTCTTGCTATGTGCTTCTGCATAGCGGCGAGCATAGCTGATAATGAAGAAGCTCCACTCAAATGAGTGGAGCTTAATACATATATGTTTGATAACTTATTAAATTGTTTGAATTATTATAAGTATCAAAAGAATCTCAGAAGTTGTAGATACTTCTTGTCTTCTTTTTTAGATATTCGCTCACCATAAAGCTTGAAACGATTATTATCATTCTGATAGAAGCTCAATAGATTTTCGTTATCTTCACATTCAAGAAATACAGCACCGCCACCTATTAGGTGCTGAGCTTCAGCAAGTATGCTAAAAACATCGTCCATGAGATGATCACCAGATACTGTTGTTCCGTCTGCAACTGCGAAATTCTTTCCGAACTGAGCTATAAGGAAAGCTGATACATCAAAACAATTAATCGATTCGTCAAGTTTAGCGTGCATAGACAACTTCTTCTGGCTTGTTTTACTTAACATCTCTATGGGGATAAGCGATGATTTGTGAGTGAGCGTAAAATAGCCTACAAGCTGTAGGAATTCATCAAAAACGAGGTATGTAATGGACATTTTTCGTTTTGCGAATTCAATAGCGTTTTTCAGTAGAAAATCCTCAATTTCCTGATTTTTAGAAAAGGAAAAAAAT
>ONAI01000101.1 GCA_900315755.1 uncultured Ruminococcus sp. | reverse complement strand
CTGAGAGGAAGACTTGAAGTCAGAGATGACCCCGATCCTGCACCTGCGGATACCGCAGTCAATATGACAAAGGGTGAGAACGGTGCCGTTATACCTACTACGATCATACACAAGATCATCGACAAGGTATATAATATCAGCCCTATCTTTGCTATGGCAACACGCTACAACATGGGCGGCACTATAACAATTCCCTACTACGATGACAGTGAAGCAGATATCACGATGGATTATCAGGAGGAATTTGTCGAGCTCGAGAGCAAGGTCGGTTCTATCAAGAACATTTCACTCGGCGGCTTCCTGGCAGGTGTACTCACAGTCATTTCAAAGTCCCTGCTGAACAATTCCAACTTTGACCTTGTGGGATTTGTTATCAATAAGATGGCGCAGAACATCGCTAAGTGGATAGAAAAGGAGCTTATCAACGGCACTGAGGGCAAGATCACAGGTCTGTCCACCCTTACAGCAGGCGTTACAGCTACATCTGCAACTGCTGTTACTTCCGATGAGCTTATAGATCTTCAGGAAGAGATCCCCGATGTTTATCAGACCGATGCCGTGTGGGTAATGTCCAAGAAGACAAGAACTGCTATCCGCAAGCTGAAAGACGGTCAGAACAACTACCTGCTTAACCGTGACTTCAACGCTCGCTGGGGCTATACTCTGCTGGGCAAGGAGGTCTATGTATCGGACAATATGCCTGATATGGCAGCAGGCAAGAGAGCTATACTTTACGGCGATTTCTCCGGACTGGCTGTAAAGATGACCGAGAACTGGGAGATCAATATCCTGCGTGAGAAGTTTGCGACTCAGCACGCACTGGGTGTATATGCATATCTGGAGATGGATTCTAAGATCGAGAACGCCCAGAAGCTCACAGCTCTTGCTATGAAGGCGTAAGCAGATATGTACAGCGCTAAGGTGAGTGAGGTCACTCTCGCAGAGCTGGCTGAATTCTGCCGAATAGACGACCTTGACGAGCAGGACACACAGCACATTACCCGTGCCATGTCCATCGTCAGGGCGTTTATACGCTCGTACACGGGGCTGACCGATGAGGAGATAGACGAACATGAGGATATCACATGGGCTTATATGGTCCTTGTGCGTGACAACTATGATAACCGCAGCTTGCAGGAAAATGCAGCGGTGAAGACCAACCGCACAGTAAGTGTGATCCTTGACCAGTACAACAACCATTTACTGAGGTGACCGTTATGATGAACGACCCGGGAAGAATGCGCTATAAACTGACTATACAGGAGCTTACGGTAATACCCGACGAAAAGGAAGAACAGATAGAGATCTGGAACGATATGCTTACAGTGCACGGTGCTGTATCACAGTTCACAGGAACAGAAAAGTTTCAGGCAAGGCAGGAGATCACCGAAAGCGATGTAACATTCACAATAAGGTGGTCAAAGAACCTGTCACGCATCAATGAACAGGACTTCCGTATTTTCTTTAAGGGTGAGGTATACGATATACTGTTCATCAATGACCCCGGGCTTATGCATGAAAAGCTTATAATTTCAGCTAAAAAGAGGGTGTGACTATGGCTTACAATGAGCTTAAAGCTGATATATCGGGGCTGCTGAATGAGCTTGAAAAGTATTCAACAGAAGTCATGAACGACATCGACAAAGAAGCCAACAGGATAGCGAATCGTGCCAAGAACGAGCTGAAACAAACCTCGCCTTACCGCCCCCACAATAAGCCGAGCGAAGGCGGAGAGCACTACCGTGACAGCTGGAAGAAAAAGCAGACAAAACATCGTTCACAGTTTTCGCAGACAGACAGCATACAGCTGCTTTCAAAGACCAAACCGAGACTGACGCATCTTCTTGAGAACGGTCACAGAGTGGTGCTGCCTGCCGGCAAGAAATTCAAGAGACAGGATGCAAAACGCTATGTTGAGGCTATCAAGCATATCCAGCCCGTGCAGGAAGAGGTCAACAATGCTGTGATAGCTGCTGTTGATAACATACTCAGGAGGCATGGAAAATGAAGCGTAAGGAATTAGCGTCAATACTTTCACAGGTCGCCCCTACTACTTATAACGAATGGTCGGGCAAGCGAGGCGTGCCCTCGCCGCCGTTCATAGCTTATCTTGATGCAGATCCCGATATTATCCCTGCGGACAACAGGGCGCATATACGGCATCCCAGATACCGTGTGGAGCTGTATACGGCGAAGGGCGACGATGAGACCGAGGACAGTCTCGACGAAAAGCTCGACGAAGAAGGAATATTTTTCACTAAATACGGCAGAGAATGGCTTAAAGATGAGCATTGGTACCTGACCGTATATGAGATCTGAAAGGAGTAAATCATGGGTAAAAACAAGAATAAGAAGTACAGAAGCGGTGTGGATCTGCTGTATTTTGCGCCTATACTGAACATTGACTATGATAAGATAGACGCTGACCCCGCCGACGAGACCGCATATACTTACGGCAACTGGTTCAGAGCGAGAGGTGCTCAGCGTATAAACCTTGCTAACCAGTTTTCGTCTAACAGGATAGCGGCGGACAACAATGCAAGCTATGTCAATCAGAAGAAGAACAACGGCTATAACGGTAGCATCGAGCTGACTACTCTTCCTCCGCAGTTCTATACAGACATATGCCTCATGAAAGATTTTACCGAAACTGATGATGTCGTGCCTCTGGGCTTTGCGGTAGGTTATGAATACAAGGAAGAGGGAGTGAAGTGCCGCAGAGTGCTCTATCATAACGAACTGACACAGCTGCCCGGCATTACTCACACAACGGAGAGCGGTGAACTTGCCATTGACAGCGACTCTATCAGTATCAACACTATCCCCCGTGAAGGCGACAGAAAGATCACCTCGGTATGTACAGAGGGCGACCCTATTTTCAACGATTTCTTTAACGCTGTGCCCAAGCCTTCCGATTTCACCAGCGGCAGCAGCATAACACTCTCGGGAGACAGTACAGTAGAAGTAGGAGAAACCATAACGCTGACAGCAGTTACAGTTCCTTCGGGTAAGGCTGTTACCTGGTCTTCACTCGATGAGGACAATGCTACAGTAAACCAGTACGGTGTAGTAACAGGCGTTGCAAAGGGTACTGTGACCATCAAGTGCGAACTCACAGAAGATCCTGCAACGTTTAATACAATAACTATCAATGTGACCGAAGCATAGCGAGGTGAACGGCAATGACTCAGCGTGAGTATAACACAGGATTCTGCAATTTTCATTATCGTGTTATCGGCTGGAACGCAAGTATAAGACCTAAACGTTTCCCCGGAGCGATACGGCTGAGTTTCAAGCCTCAGACACAGGAACGCAAAGTGCTTGTAAGGACGGACAGCGGTTTACTGCTGTCCGAGTCCCTTGCAAAACATGAGGCAAGCCGTGAGGCTGTACTGGAGATAGTGAGCATACCCCGCACTTTCCTGATAGATGTTCTCGGGTGGAAAGAAAACTCATCAGGCGCACTTATCGAGGGGCAGTTCCCACAGAACCAAGTAGAACTGCTATATGAGACCGAAAACGGCGGAAGACCTGTTCGTCACAAGATATATAACGCTGTATTCAGCCGACCTTCTTTTGATGTGAGCACCATCACAGACAACCCCTCTGCTGATATTTATAAGCTGGAACTGACGGTCAACGCAACAGGCAGCGGCAATTATAACGAGAAGCTTGCAAGAGCGGATGCTGCGGACATCAGTATCTACAATAACTGGTTTGACTGACATGAACAGGCTAAAAACTATAAATGCCGTCATTCAGTTTGATCTTATCAAGATAAGACACGGCGTATCCGAGAAACTCCCGAT
>ONAI01000103.1 GCA_900315755.1 uncultured Ruminococcus sp. | reverse complement strand
GAGGTCTTACCGGTACCGGATATACCCTGAAGGATGATAAGCTTTGTTGAAGCCATACCTGCAAGGAACAGACGTATAGTCTTATGCTCATAGTAAAGGTGCATACGTGAGCAGGCGAAATTGCGGTATCTCTCAACAATTCCGGCAAGATCGAGCGAGGTATCGTACTCAGGCGGCTCGTAGTTCTTGTAGAAGTTATCGACCTCGATGAGCTTTGAGAAACGGTAATCGCTGGTCTGAACAACGCCGTCCTCGATAGTACCCGCGTTGACAGGAGCAGCCTCGCCCTCGCCTTCCATAGCGAGTGCGTTTCCGCCGGCATAGGAGAGCACACCGGACGTTGGAAGTCCCATCTGAGAGACCTTCATCGCCATGATCTCGTCCTTTTCCTTAGCCATTTTGATGACCTGTCTCTGCAAAGCTGCGATCTCCTCAAGAAGGTCCTCGTTGCTGACGATAGAATGTCTGAAACGCACGTATTTACGCACAACGAAGAATATGATGAGTATTATGAGAACATATATCGCAACTACAATGATAACAGAGAGTATGGTGAGTATCCATCCCAGCGCCCCCATACTTTCTGTGTGTTCCTTGAATATAGATATGTAATTGGGAATATCGAATATCTGCTTGAAGCCGTCCCTGAGACCCCGGAAGATCTCGGTATAGCCCTTAAGCATTTCCGATATGAACGCGAAAAAGAATTTAAGAAAACCGTTCATTTTAAACTCCGATCAGTAATTATACCCGCGCTTTCCGTGATATTCCGGATATTGCTGCTTAACCGGAAAGCCAAGTCTGTTGTTATGCTTCTTCTTTGCCTGTTTCTGCGGAAGCCTCGTTTACTGCTGCGGCAGCTTCTTCAACGGCTTCCTCTGTTTTACCTGTGATTATTTCTTCTGCCTTTTCAGCGGCTTCGGTCGCTGTTTCAGCAGTTTTTTCTGCTGTATTTTCAGCTGTGTCGGCAGCCTTTTCGGCGGCTTCGGCAGTCTTTTCTGCTGCCTTCTCGGCTGTTTCAGCTATCTTTTCGGCGGTATCTGCTGCACTTTCAGCTGCCTCTTCGGACTTTTTCTTCTCTGCGAGGTATTCCTCGATAGCGCGGCGCTTTATCTCTTCTTCGTCAAGCTTTTCGGACTTGCCGCCGTTCTTGACCTCGATAATTGTTGCAATGAACTTATAAAGCTCGAAGAGGAAGAATACTGCAAGCGGAATAATGATACAGATGAAGAAGCCCTTCTTTGTCTTGAGGAAATCAAGCACCTTTCCGAAGCCTGAGATCTTTACATCAGTCCATTTACCGATAATATCGCTTGAATATGCCGGTACCTCATCATCTGCGCTGTTATTATCGCCTCGTGTGATGAAGCTTACAGAGCCGTCCACGTTATTGACCTCGACGATCCTATGGGTGTTCTTTACACGCTTGCCGTCGATAATAGTCCAGAAAGTGATAACATCGTCTTTTTTGAGATCGTTCACATCGTCGATCTCCTTACAGAGTATCATATCGCCCTGCTTGAAGGTCGGGCTCATGGAGTCTGATTCAACAGTGAGCGGCATATAGCCGAAAATGTTGGAAACTCCGTTATTCTTTTCTGATGAAAACACTATTAAAGTGATAAGAAGCGCAAACACAAGCACGATCCATGCCAGAATATTTACTGTGATCTTTACTGCCTTTTTCATTATTTCATTTCTCCTTAATATCATGTAGATTCTGTTATCTTGAAGTCCATACCAAGCTTGATCGTTCCGCCTATGATGTCGTCAACACAGTCCGGATCATTGCCTTCAAGCCAGATAACAATGGTATATTTGTCCTTGCTGTTAGGGGTGAAGCCCTCTCGGAAGGTCTGCATTACCTTTGTTGAGGAAGCGAATTCCTCATCGCAGTCGCTTTCCTTGCCGTTTCCGTCGGATTTGGTCTTACCGTAGACCTTCTTTTCACCGTTCTGATATACCGCAACTCTTACGGCTTCATCCACGTTCTTTGAAACGCTCTCGATAACAAGCTCGCCTTCATAAGAGAGCGTGTCGTCTCCGGAATTGATAAGATAGAAGGTATAGGCGATGTAGTTCTCGCCGTTGTGGCTGCCGTTCACCTTATCAACGTTCGCAGGTATGTCATTTCCGCTGATATTGGTCATATCATAGACTATATCCGCATTCAGGACCGCCATTGTCTTGTTATATTCAGGAGTTTCTGAAAGTGTTAGTCCCTGATTTATCATGTCGTACTTGTTCACCCGGACTGTAAAGCTGCCGAACTGGTCGTAAAAATACGATATAGCGTAAGCAACTGCAACTATCGCTATCAGCAGCACAGTGAGCAGACTAAGTACCCTTATCACTATCGCATAACGCTTAACTTCTTTTGCCTTTCGGCGCAATTCAAGAACATCCCTGAGCTTTGTTTCATTATCCCGTGTATCCACTGGAGGATTTCCGGTTGCCTGTACAGCTGAATTCTCAGCGGACTGATTCTCGGCTGAATTGTTCCCGGCTGAAGTATCAGGAGCGTTTTTCTTCTTTCTACCAATCAAATCGCATTCTCCGTTCTATATAAATGTCCATCCTTAAAGGGAAGTTGCAATCATTGATCACTTTCGCTGTTTTTCTGACGAATAAACCGCTCTGTTACGTATTTTCCGGCAAGAGTTCCTGTACAGTAGGAGCATTCAAACTCATAAAGTATTTCAGCCTGCCGGCTGTTTGAAACGCCGTCCGCGATCGCCTCGCATCCCATATCGTTTACGAAGCCGATTATCGACTTAACGGCGCTGTCGGAGCGCTCATCCCTTCCGATGTAGTTTGCGACCTGCGGGCTCATCATAACATAATCGACCGGGAAATCGGCAAGTCTCATCATGGGACATGAATCACCGCCGAAATCGCTCAGCATGAAATGAAAGCCTCTGTTTCGCATATTCTTGATAGCCTCGGAAGCTGTGCCATCGGTCTCGGCGAGGAGACGCTCTGAAAGCTCAAAGCATATCTTATTAGTGGGGATGCCATATTTTTCGCACATTTCAAGTGCTTTCTTCTCCGCCTTCTTCTCGTTGAGAAACCATATCGGCATATAGACAGAAAGCCATGAATAGGCTACTTCCCGCTCTGTGAACTTCTCCGAGGCTTCAAGAGCCTGAGCGAATTCCAGTGAAAACAGGTTGAGGCACTGTACCGACATCTCAGCTACATCACGGTAGGATTCCGGCATAATTACGCCAAGCTTCGGGGAATTCAGCCTTGTCTGCGAATGATAGCAGACGGTTCTTCCGCTGGAGATCTCTCTTATCGGACGATAGTTGAGCTCAACCGCGCGAAGTCCTCCGACTTTCTGCGGTTTTTGGTCTTTTTTCATGCCGTTCACCTCCTGATTTTCAAAAAAGATACAGTTTATCAATCTAATTATATCACAAGCGCACAATTATGTCAATTGTTATACCTGACTAAAAACTAACGCACAGGTTTGTTACCGTTCAATCTGCACCTTCTTTGGCTTCCGGAATGTCAATATATACAAATTACATCCGTATCCCCTATTATAATAGTATAGTTGATTTATGCTTAATAATCTGTTCACAA
>ONAI01000104.1 GCA_900315755.1 uncultured Ruminococcus sp. | reverse complement strand
AAACGAAAATCAGCAGAAATTAGCTATACTGCTGAATGTATCACAGACAATGATCAGCCGTTATGAGCTTGGGCAGGCTACACCTGATGTTCCTATGCTTATAACGCTTTCAAAGCATTACAATGTGTCAATCGACTATCTCCTTGAGAATACTGACGTAAAATCGCCGTTTATATCTTCTGACCTTTCAGAAGCTGAAACGGAAATGCTCTCAATGTATCGCAGATTAACTACTGTACAACAGGAAAAAGTGACTGCATATATTCAGGGCTTATTACAGGAATAGCGTCAAAGCTCCCGATTAAGGGAGCTTTTGTAATATCTCATGCTTTATCCGCTGGCTTTCCTCGGCTTTCTTTGCATCATTGAAACGGTCAAGCGTTCCCACGAGGTAGCCGGTTATCCTGCGGATGCGTTCAAAGGGAACGGTATCGTAGTTATACTGAATATCCACATATTTGCCGTTTATCGTAAGTGTCAGTTCGTTTATGATACGGTCGGGATGTTTCTTCCGTATTCTGCGGACATACTCGTCGATCTCCGCCTGTGGCATAGTACCGCCATTTACAGTTACTTTCATCAGTATTCCACCTTTTCTGCAAGCTGCTTTATGAGTTCCGAGAAGTTCTGTCTTTCGGTCATATCCGTCGAAAGGAGCTGTCCAGATATTACGGTCAGCTTGTTATCCCTGAGTACAGCGTACACCTCGGCATACCCGAACTGTGTGGACATTCCGTCCGTCTTCTGGATAGCACCATATCGCTGATATTTACCTTTGGACACCACACTTGTTATCATACGGTAATTGGTTGTGAAGTCTTCATTGTTGACTCCCTTCATACCGCCTTTTATCTGATCGTAACTGTAATCGCCGTATCTTCCAAGGACATTCTCAACGTCATTTTTCAGCGTACTTGCCGAAATATCCATAACAGATACTTCGATCTTACCGCCGCCGTTTTTTCCCTTGACAGTGATCTTTTCAGTGCCGTTCTTGGCACTTTCACACTCGAAGTCGGCCTTTTTGATCACTTCATCGGTAATGCCTGCCGTATCCTCGAACTTTATCTGAGAGCCGAGGAATTCGGCTATAAAGGTGCTCTGCTCGAGCTGACGCTTTTCTTCCTCAGACATGGGAGGCTCGGTGGGAGCCTCCGTTGTCGCAGATACTGTTGTGGGTTCAGCAGTAGTTGTCTCTGTAGTTGCAGAAACCGTCGCTACGGTAGTATCTATCGTAGGCGGCTTTATTGTTCCGCAGCCTGTTAATGCTGCGGTAATTAAAATGGCGGCTATCGCCGCTTTCATGTTATTCATCATATTACACCTCCATTAAGTGAGCGATATGCTCAGTTCTTCGTCCTCGGATAACTCCTGTTCTGCGAAACAGGACAGGTAATCGTCAACTGTTTCCGACATGGCAGAATAATCGCTGTCAGTAGGCTTATATCCGTACCAGTCAATGTCATTTCCATCTTTCCAGATATATGGTGACTGAATATTGGAATATATCTTCTTATTGCCGATAATATCGCCAATCCCCATAAGCTGGGTATCGATAGGTCCTTCACTCTTGTTGAAGAGTTTCAGCCGAAGTGAGTTGTAGTGGTTGGCTACGATACCTGTAATGAATTCTAACTTACCAGTAACGTCATCGGACAGCCTGAAAACGCAAGACTGTCCGACAAACTTGGGATTCTGTATATATTCGCTCCTGTCAGTTATCTTCTTAAGTTCGTCAGTAAAGAAGTTCATATATGATCACACCTTCTTTCTCATCAGAGTATCGTCCATACATACAGCGGAGCCGTAAGGGAAAAGAGCAGACCGCCGAAGATAATAGCTATCGGAGTCCATTCGAGAGTGCCGTGCTTGCGGTATTCGAGATAAGCTGTGGCTATCTTGACGAAGAGCAGAACACCGAGTATAACGTCGATCACAGGGAATACGACGTTATTTACCACAGTCTGTATCTGGTCCTTCGCCGATGTCCATGTGCTTTCAACAGCACTCGCAACATCACCTGCGGCATAAGCATTCATTGCCGTAAAGTTCAGCATTGCCATAAATGCCGTTACAGCACATATGAGCTTTGTTTTCAGTTTTCTCATATAAGTTTAAACCTCCTTTGTCTCCACGAGCTTTCCTGTCAGGATAGTTCGTGCATTCTGGAATTCATATGAACAGGTCGATAATGAAACGAACCTGTCATCATCTGAATAGGTTATCTCTCTGCCAACAACCGATTTATCGCAGATATGCGGAACCCACTCCGCCACGGGAGTATCTCCCTCATACAGGCTGTCATGCCAGTCTGCAACAGCACAGGAGAAAAAGTCGATCCTGTATACTGTCTCAGGGGTTGCAAGCCAGCCGTACTTGTGGCTCTCGAAATAGCTGTCATTCTTGAAGTTTGTCACCTGTGCGAACATGGAGCCGTTCTTCATGTTATGTGCATATACGATGTTTATCGGGTTCTGAAATCGTCCTTCACAGCGATAATCAAGGAATACCGAGCCTGCTTTCAGGTATGTTCCGTCATACGCATGACTGAGGTAATAGTCATTATCTCTGCTCTGCATTACGGGATAGCTGATGACCGTATCAGGGATATACAGCCAGCCGAGTGCATCGGGGTATGCCGAATTCAGCGACTGTGCTGAGTCAATAAGGCTCTGTCTGACCTCTGCTGATAACTCTGGAGATGCGGTGGTTATTACAGCCGCTTCTGTGGTAGGCTCAGTAGCTTCACCTGTGATTGTTGTCGTTATTGTAGTCGTAGTGATTTTAGGCTAGGAAATATCATCAAGAGCCGCTAAAACCGAAGGTGTCGGCATATATGGCTTGAGATCGGTTTCCTTGAGTTTCTGTCTCACATCATCCTTTGTGAGCAGATATATTCCTCCTAAAAGGAGGGCGACTGCCGAAGCAGCCGCCAGTATGCGAAGTATAGTCTTCTTTTTCATTCATTTTCTCCTTCAATGAAATCGGGACAGAGCTCTGCGTAATCGTCGGCAGGCTCTTCCTTTTTCTTTCTTGCAAATATGGATGCTGTGAGCAGTACGAGACCTGCGATCACCATGATATATCCGAGAGGACTCTTGCCTGTGTCGCCTGTGGCAACATTAGGTGTTGTTACAATAACAGCTTCGTCCTTCATAGTTACCTCAGTGACGCTTCCGTCTGCATTGACGGTAAACTCGATGTCCTCAGCGGTATTGTAGCCGTCAGGAGCTGTGATCTCACGAAAAGTATATTTCTCGCCTGCAATGAGCTTTGCCTCAATATAGTGAGGCTCGTTTGCGGATACCCATTCCTCAATGACGTTGCCGTCCTTGTCGATGACCTGAAGTGTCGCACCTGCAAGCTCTGTACCTGTTGTCATATCCTGCTTGCTGATCTTGACGATAGTTGTGTCATCTACCATAGTTACACAAGGGATTCCGTCATCTGTGAAGGCATTAGCCTCAACGCCGTCAACAGTAACGTTTCCGTACTCGTCGATTGTGAAGCTGATATCAGTTGCAATAACATATCCGTCGGGAGCTGCAACTTCCTTGAGTGTATAGCCGCCAGCAGGAAT
>ONAI01000105.1 GCA_900315755.1 uncultured Ruminococcus sp. | reverse complement strand
CTGCCGAAAAGAGTTCCGACCTGTCCCATTTGCGGTGATAAACCAGTCATAACAGAGCTATTTGATGAAGAGCCGGCTGCGTGCAGCTTGTTATAATATGATTATATAGCTGCTTAGAGTAAATGTCAATAACCAATCCACAGAAATCCTATTTACAAAGTATGAATATTATAGTATAATATTAACATAGTAATTTAATATGTATTGACGGAGGTGTTTGTTATGCAGATATATATGTGTAAGATGAATATTAATATGTGTATGATAGCAAGCTCCGCGCTTACTGTATCATAGGCTTTTTCTGCCTGTAAATCAACAGTCTGCCGCGGAGGCAGACTTTTTTATTAACTATTCTATCGGCTCAGACATACACGTTTACACGGATGTCACGCCAATTATGGAATTCACGCTTCTCGGACTTAGCTTTGAAGTACATCTCTGCATCACCCTGAAACAGCGTAAAATCGCCAATTTTGAGATAGTCGTGAATTACTTCTTTTCGCTGATTGCAGCCTGTGTTGTGGATAGGGAGCAGTGAAACTCAAATCGAAAAATGGCTATATATCACCATAAACTCGATATAGAAAAAGCCCTCTACTTGCCGCGGTCATAATAGCTTACAGTGAAAAGCCTTTCGATGCGGATTCAATATTAATAAGCAATTGAAGGATGATTCGATTGACCTTTTGCTTGTTGTATGGTATAATTAGCCTATATACCGCTTACAAGGGGGCAAGCCAATGGAACTGCGATTGCTGGAATATTTCCTGACGGTAGTCCGTGAGGAGAACATATCAAGAGCCGCCGAGGTACTTCATGTGACACAACCAACACTCAGCCGTCAGATGAAGGAGCTTGAGGACGAGCTTCATACAACGTTATTCATCAGAGGCAAGCGACTCACGCTGACCGATTCGGGCGTTATGCTCCGCAGACGTGCAGAGGAAGTTGTGTCGCTGATGAACAAGATAGACAGTGAGTTCCGTGAACAGGAGGAAATCAGCGGAGTTATCTCCGTAGGCAGCGGCGGACTAAAGGCAGCAAGCGTTCTTCCTGAACTGATAGAGCATTTCCGTGAACGCTATCCGCTTGTGAGTTTTGAGATAATTACAGGAACAGCCGACCTTATTAAGGAAAGGCTTGAACACGGTCTGCTTGACTTCGGGTTCCTGTTGGAGCCGATAGATATAGAGAAGTTCGATTATTTGCGTCTTCCGACTAAGGAAGTATGGGGCGTTCTTCTTCCTGCGAATCATCGACTTTCGTCCAAGAAGGCTATCACACGGCAACAACTCAGAGAACTTCCTCTTGTGGTGACGAGCCGTAATGCTCTGCGCGGAGAGATAGAAGAATGGCTTAAATATCCGGTTTCTGAGCTTGATATTGTAGCAACCTTTAATCTGATCGACAATGTAGCACCGCTTGCGGAACGTGGCATTGCCTGTGTTCTGGCAGTTGAGGGAGCAGTGGATATGTTTGATCCTGCACGTTTTGCATTCCGTCCGCTGAAACCAGAACTTTTCATGACATCGGTACTTGCTTGGAAGAAGCTGAGCCCATATGCAGGTGCGGCAGGCAAATTCCTTGAATACATCAAAAGTATACATTCTGAGAATAAGGAGGAATCTTAATGAGACGAAAAGACAGAGAAATCAATGACAGTAGTGCTATCGAAGCTTTTATCGCAAAAGAGAAGATACTCCGAATCGCCTTTTACGATAACGGCGATATTTACATCGTCCCTGTAAACTACGGATATATCAATGATAACGGAAAATACTATTTCTATTTCCATGGAGCAAAGGCGGGAAGAAAGTATGAGCTTGCTAAGCATTCTCCGGAGGTTGGTTTCGAGATAGACGGCAACTATGAACTGCTTAAAGCAGATATAGCGTGTAACTTCTCAGCTAAGTTCCAAAGCGTAATTGGAACAGGAATGCTAAGCTTAGTTGAAGATAATCATGAAAAGATTAAGGGGTTGAATACCCTTATGAAACAGACAACTTCAAGACATGAATGGAATTATGATGATGAGATGCTTAATGGCGTTGCGGTATTCAGGCTTGATGTTGAGAAACTCTCCTGCAAGGCAAAATAAAAGTATACATTTAGAGCATACCAAAGTATGAAATATAAGCATTTTACATATTGAGAAATATATGTTATACTGAGTACAGGACATAAACCTGTACTCTTTTGTTTTTTGCGGAGGTGATCTAATGAAGGTGACGATACCCGAAATAACCGACAAGGAACTTGCCGAACTCCTTAAAAGTTCCGGTATGAATGATGATGAGGTAAAGTCATTCCTCAAACGCTGTGAAAGCAACTGCTGCTGTGCCGAAAAGGTTCGTATCCTGCGTAAAACACGGAAATCTCTGCTTGATACGATACACAAGGAACAGGCTGTGCTTGATAAGCTCGATAACCTCATATGGAACATAGAACACGGAGGTGCTTTATGAATAAGCTGATTTCTATACTTGCATCAACAGTTATCGCTGTATCAGCTATGATGACAACAAGCGGTACTATAAAAACATCAGCAGATGCCGATGCTGTTTCTGCCGCAACTGAAAAGACAACATATACGATACAGGATGTACGCAATTTGCAGGACTTCCTTCTTGGAAGACCTGCTGAAGAAAACTTATCAGGAAAGCCTTATGATCTGACCGGAGATGGACGATGGAATGTTTTTGATCTCTGTCTGATGAAGAGAGCGGTATTCCAGGAAGTAAAGCCTGAACCTGACAGCGATACGCTTGTTATTTACTTCTCGCGCACTGGAAATACAGAAAAGATAGCGGAATACCTTATTGATTTGACCGATGCCGACAGCTATGTCATTGAAGCGGATGTACCATATACCGATGCAGACATCAAGTATCAGGACGATAACTGCCGTGCCAATAAAGAGCAGAATGATAAATCAGTTCGCCCGCAAATCGCAAATCCGATTACTTCAATCGACAGCTATGATACCATATTCCTCGGCTATCCGATATGGTGGGGACAAGAGCCACGTATCATCGACACCTTCCTTGAAAGCTACGATTTCTCGGATAAGACCGTTATTCCGTTCTGCACATCTGCAAGCAGTGGAATTGCTACAAGCGAGAAGAATATCAAGAATCTTGTGCCAATCGGAGATCAGCTTGAGGGTAAACGCTTTTCAGCAAGTGCAACTAAAGACGATGTGAAAGCGTGGTATGATACACTCCCGCTGAAAAATGAAAAGACTGACAATAAACTGAAAATAACCGTAAACGGAACAGAACTTATCGCGACTCTTGAAGATAACAGCTCGGCTCAGGCTTTGACAGAACTTTTGAAGCAAGGCGATATTACCGTGGATATGAGCGATTACGGCAATTTTGAAAAGGTCGGCAATCTTCCTCAAAGTTTACCGAAAAATGATGAAAAGATCACAACAGTATCACACAGGAAGAACTGAAAACCTTGCTCGGTGACGGAGATGTCACGGTTTCACTTTCAATATCATAAAAGGAGAACTCATTAATGAATATCACAAGTAAAATTCTGCTTTCTATTATTACAGGTACTTGCTTAGTATCGTTTACAGCTTGTGGAAGTTCAGATAGCAACAACCAATCATCACAGCAGGTAACAACCACACAGCAGGAACAGACAACGGATACAACTACAACAGCTACGACGAAAGAAGATAAAACTGCTCCCGAAGTTACAGTGGAAAACAACGCAACAGCAGAAGCAACCGATAGCACAGAGAGCAATACTCTTGTAGTTTACTTTTCACGCACAGGCAATACCGAAAAGATAGCGGAATACCTTATAGACATTACTAATGCGGACAGTTATGTTATCGAAGCGGCTGTTCCATACACAGACGAGGACATCGAATACAATAACGATTCGTGCCGTGCTAATCAGGAGCAGAATGATAAGGCTGTTCGTCCTGAAATATCCAACCTGATAGCTTCAATAGACAGCTATGATACCATATTCATCGGCTATCCAATTTGGTGGGGACAGGAACCACGCATTATAGACACCTTCCTTGAAAGCTATGATTTCTCAGAGAAAACAGTTATCCCGTTCTGCACGTCTGGCAGCAGCGGTATCAGTACAAGTGAGAAAAACATCTCGGAACTTGTAACTATCGGAACTCAGCTTGAAGGCAGACGTTTTCCTGCGGGAGCGTCAGAAGATGAAGTAAAAGAGTGGTACGATACACTTGATTTGGATAAATAAATGGAGGTAATC
>ONAI01000106.1 GCA_900315755.1 uncultured Ruminococcus sp. | reverse complement strand
GTACGAGCGAGGATTGCATGAAGAAAGAAAACGAAATGTTCGCTGATGTCGACGGCGTTACAGGCGTAAGCGCAACTGACGCTCTCCTCATCCAGAAATACCCTCTCAAACTCGTCAATAAACTCACTATCACATTCTATCAGTAATAACTCTAAGGGACAGACCGTAAAAGGTCTGTCCTTTTTGACTGTCAAAAACTCTATTTTATTAGGAAACGCCCTCTCTTGCAGGGCGTTTCCTCTTCCAAAACAGTCCACCGGACTGTTTTGAAATTCACCTTTTGCGGAGCGCCCTACGGAATGCGGGGCGCTGCCCCACACCCTGCAAGGGCTGTCCCCCTAATCGGGTCCGTCCCCTCTGTCCTTCGGACATCTCCCCACCCTGTGGGGAGTCACTTTTCCGGCATATAATATTCGAGTATATAATTTTTTTGCGGTCGATAGCGGCTGGACGTTTGCGTAATTGCCCCAGATCACAAACACGAGGACTGTCAAGACCGCCGTTTACGGCGCTTGTTTTAGTCTTGACCGGCTGAGTGTTTGTGGTAAAATAGGCAATTGCGAACGTCGGCTCAGCAAATCTGACAAAAGAGTTATCGAATCCAATTTTCCCGGAAGGTGATCGAATGAAAAAAACAGCAGTGATATTTGCAATGCTGCCGCTTCTTGTGGGATGCAGCCGGAGCGTGTCCTCAGAGCCGCCGCAGAGCGGTACTGTTCCGGCTACTGTTGCGGCTACCTATTATGAACAGAACATCGGTCAGTTCGCGGACGAAATACCTCAGCGCAGCGTAGTCAACTACGATCATCAGATCGGCGAATGGCTGCCTTATATGCGCTACGAGGACGATATGAAGGGTAAAACCGCCGAGGAATTCCGCAGTGCTGTGAGAAGGCGCTTCGAGGCTGCGAAGGCTGATTCCGTGAACACGGTCTATGTACACGTCCACCCGAACGGCGACGCCTATTACCGTTCGGACATATTCCCGAAAGGTCCGAGCTGGGACGGCGATTACGATCCGCTCCAGATAATGACCGAAGAAGCTCATGCACTCGGACTCTCCATACACGCATGGCTGAATCCGCTCAGGTGTCAGACCGCGGAGGCTATGGACGCTCTCCCAGATACCTTCGTGATAAAGCAGTGGACGCTCCAGCCGGACAGTCACATCACCGTTAATGTCGGAGGAAGGTGGTATCTCGATCCGGCAGCGGACGAGACTGTAACTCTTCTCAGGGACTGCATCAGAGAGATAGCGCAGCGTTATGAGGTCGACGGCTTCCACATCGACGATTACTTCTACCCTACCGCTGACGCTTCGTTCGACAGTGAAAGATTCGCCGCAAGCGGTGCGGATGACCTCTCGGAATGGCGCCTTTCCAACTGTACACGCCTTGTAAAGGCTATGTATGACGAGGTAAAGGCTGCGGACGAACGTCTTGAATTCGGCATCAGTCCACAGGGAAGCATCTCCGGCAACTATGATTCGCAGTTCGCTGATGTAAGGCTCTGGGCAGGTCGGGAGGGCTACTGCGATTACATCGTGCCGCAGATATATTTCGGATTCAGGAACGAAAGCTGTCCGTTTGCTGAGACTCTCGCTCAATGGGAGAGCATGACCGCTCCCGCAGTGCGGCTTGTGATCGGACTTGCACAGTATAAGCTCGGGAAAGCTGACAAATGGGCAGGCGCTGGCGGCGAGGATGAGTGGATAGAGTCGCCGGACATCATCAGCCGTCAGATAGAGCTTGTGAAGAATTCCACGGCGAACGGCTATGCGCTGTACAAATGAATTTTTATTGACAACTCCCCTGCCGCATGGTATAATTTAGTCATTAAATGGTATCGCTATGGCGGTACATTCGGGAGATCTGCCATGAAAAAGATTATGATTACAGCCGCAGCAGCTGTGTTGTGTCTGTGCTCCTGCGGAAATTCTGTGGGAAGTGAAAGCAGCAATAAATTCAGCAAGGACTATGAAAAGGCTTTTATCGACTACGTTGAGACCTATAACAGCTTCGATGCGGCTAAGGAAATGAAGTACCTCTACCTCGATTCCCTCATTGACCAGCTGAACGACGATCAGCGGAAAACTATCGAGGATACCCTCAGAGATGATTATGATGAATTCCGCAGTCTTATCAAAAAATACGGTGAGGATGCCAGACTTGAGATCAAGGATATACAGTCCGAGCCTCTTGATGCGGAGGCACTCTCAGCCGCTAAGTATTTCCTCTGCGCCGATTACTCTATGGACTCCCTCAAATGCGATGAGAACAGCGTCAGCGTAAGCGAGGGCTATGAGATAACGGCTGACGCTTCCTATTCGGGCAGCAGCGAAAAAAACACACAAACTCAGGCTTGTATGGCTTACGTTGAGGGCGACGGCTGGAAAATATTCGACGGCTGGACCTCCGAGCAGCTTCGCAAGGCTTGTAAGGCAAAAAAGTCCGCTGAGACAGAAGGAGCAGCAAAATGAAACGTTTAACAGCTATTGCGCTTGCAATTATCATGACAGCTGCGGTGTCCTGTGACAGCAGAAAGTCTGGCAGCGGAGCTTCCGGAAACGATGCCGGAAACGGCTCTGGCTCTGAGGAATTCCCGGAGATCGAGGTCACCTTCATGGACGTCGGCAAGGCTGACTGCATGGTCATCAGAAGCGGCGAAACTACCGCCGTTATCGACTGCGGCGAAAAGGATGACGGCAAGGATCTTGTGAAATTTCTCCAGAAGCAGGATGTCAAGACCGTTGACAAGCTTATTATCACTCATTACGACAAGGATCATGTAGGCGGTGCGGCTAAGCTTATCGAGCTTATGGACGTTCGCAGCGTTATAGGTCCGGACTACAATGAGAAAAGCGACGAATTTGAAAAATTCCGCAGCGCTATGAGGGCTAAGGGTATCGGACTGAAATGCCTGCGAGAGGATATGGAGTTTGAACTCGGCGGTGCGAATTACAGGGTATATGCGCCGGAACGCAGCTATTACGGTCCGGATGACGAAAATGATTTTTCACTCGTTGTGCGCCTCGATTACCACGATACTTCGATGATATTCGCAGCAGATGCTATGGAACAGCGGCTTTCCGAGGTCATGGACATCGGCAGCTGCGATCTGCTGAAGGTACCCTATCATGGACGTAAAATAGCCAATCTCGACAGCTTCCTCGATGAGGTGTCACCGGAATACGCTGTCGTCAGCACCTCGGAAAAGGAGTATTCCTCAAATACCCGCAAGCTTCTTGATGAGCACGGCGCGGAGGTCTTCACGACCTTCGATGACGGCGATATAACTGCTGTTACAAACGGCTGTACCATAAGCATAAGCACAGATAATTGATGTTACGCCTTCCGCGTTGTCACTCGTGAACCCGATTATAAAACAGTCTATTGACACAAAAGGGGAGCCCCCTTTGGCGGTTTCGCAGGATACCGAATATGTACCGTAAATTTACGGCTCGGTAGCCCACAAATTCCGCTAAGGGAAGCACTCTAATGTGAGGCTTTCGTTTTGTATCGTTATCAGAATTTATTTATGATATGGAGCGAATACTTCTGTATCAGCAGAGCATCGTTGAGGTCGATACCGTCTTTGCCGTCAACGTTGGCATTTATAATGCCCTGCGAAGTGATGCGGTCCGGACTTGTACCTTTTTCGCCGTACTTCTGCGGGTTCAGTGAAGCCTGCATTACCATTACGGCATCCGACATATCTATTGATCCATCGCAGTTGGCATCACCTTTCATACCGTCTGTTACATCAGAGGAAGTATCAGGTTCAGTATCAGGTTCAGTATCAGGTTCTGTGTCAGGTTCAGTATCCGGCTCGGTAGGATGTTCGTTTACCGGATCCATACTCGGTTCTGTATCGCCCCACCATGACCAGCGGTCATCGGTACGGTAAGCAGCTGCGGCAGGAGATTCAGTCCATGTGAAAACGTTATCGTAGAGGTGACCTTCATTGTAATAGAACTGAGCCATAGCGCAGATCTCGTCAGCGTAGGTGCGGTAAGCGCCTGCGTCCTCAGCCATATCGCACCAGCCTGTGTTGAAGCCCTTCAGACAGTTTCTTACTACCTGATAGCCGTGCATTCCGTGCTTGTTTATGCAGAGCTCAGCGAAGTGGAGTATCTTTCTGATACCCATGTGGTTGGAAACGATAGCATCATAGAAATTCGATTCGTTGAAGGTATACTGGAACATTTCCGGAACATTATCTTCCTTGTCGAAGGTCGGGTTACAGTCAGCGAAGGCAGTAACAGCGGTCTGCATAGTGCCATAGGCATGGGCAGGATTAACGCCGAAGCCGTCGAGCTGAGCAGTCTCGATGTCAGCACCGTCACCGTTGCCGCCGAGAGTTGATTCTCTTGTACCGAGTCCGAGGAAAAGCGCATACACCTTTTCGCGCTCTGTCTGACCGAGACGCTTGGAAATGAGCTCCCAATGCTCGTCGATCTCCTTGTAGAGGGCGTATTTTACCTCCTGAACGGTCATATTGTGGTTGATAGCACGTATCTCTGCGGTCGAAGCGTTTGCGGGAGTATTTCTCTCACCGTAGTTGAAGGGATTTCCCACGCCCTCCTTCTGAACATTGCGCGATGTATCGTGAGCGGGATCGCACTCACTGCCTGCCCACTCATAGCCGGCATGAACAACATAATTATTAACGTTCCCGCTGTAAACAGGTGCGGCGTAGGCTGTCATTATCATAGCAGCTGTAATTATCCCAATAAGTCTCTTTTTCATTTTTATCACCTCAGAAATTTGAACCGTTCCAACCCCAGTTTTCGGTCTCAGAATACTTAACGTATATCCTGTCCGCCGAGATACCGAGCTGATGTGTTAATATACCGGTTATATTGCGTGTAAGAGCTGAAAGTGCGCTTGAAGAAGCCCCGCCGTAGACCGAGACCTCGACCATTGCAGCTGCATCGCGTGTTCCCTTGAACCACAGCCTGTATTCAGGCTCGATGCCTACCATAAGCCAGCTTTCGGATTTTCCGGGGATAGCAGTTATAGCCTGTCCGAGAGCGGTCTTGATGATGTCCGCCTTATCGACTGATACCGATACGTTCGTTTTTACGTTAATAAACGGCATGATTATTACCTCCTTTATTATCAGATATTCTTTTTGAATTCAATAAATTCCTCGTATGTTCCCTGACGGTCGATACAGCCCTCAGGAGTTATTTCGATTATACGATTTGCGGTAGTCTGAAGGATTTCGTGATCGTGCGAAGAAAGCAGCACAACGCCCTTGAAGTTGATAAGGCTGTTGTTTACTGCGGTTATGCTTTCAAGGTCGAGGTGATTGGTCGGACGGTCAAGCAGAAGCACGTTTGAACCGAAAAGCATCATGCGCGAGAACATACATCTTACCTTTTCGCCGCCTGAAAGTACATTAACAGGCTTGTATACGTCATCTCCGGAGAAGAGCATACGTCCGAGGAAGCCGCGCAGATAGGTCTCGGTCTCGTCCTTGACTGAGTACTGTCTTATCCAGTCGAGGATAGAGAGCTCGCAGCCGTTGAAGTATTCGCCGTTATCGACCGGCATATAAGAGGTCGTAACAGATACGCCCCACTTGAAAGTCCCCTCGTCAGGCTGTTCCTCTTCCATGAGTATCTTGAAGAGCATCGTTATAGCCTGTTCGCTCTCACCGATGAAAGCTACCTTGTCGGTGCGTCCGAGGGTAAAGCTTACGTTATTGAGCAGCTTAACGCCGTCAACGGTCTTGCTTATGCCATCGACCTGAAGGACATCCTTGCCGAGTTCTCTGTCCATATCGAAGCCGATGAACGGATAGCGTCTGCTTGAAGCCGGAAGCTCCTCAACGGTAAGCTTCTCGATAAGCTTACGTCTTGAAGTAGCCTGATTCGATTTCGACTTATTAGCCGAGAATCTTGCGATAAATTCCTTGAGTTCCTTGATCTTTTCCTCATTTTTCTTGTTCTGCTGCTTTATCATACGCTGGATGAGTGCGCTTGATTCGTACCAGAATTCGTAGTTTCCGACGTACATTTTGATCTTGTTGTAGTCGATGTCCACGATGTGGGTGCAGACATTGTTGAGGAAGTGACGGTCATGCGATACTACGATAACAGTACCGAAATACTCGGAGAGGAATTCCTCAAGCCACTTTACAGCGTCTATATCGAGGTGGTTGGTAGGCTCGTCAAGCAGGATTATGTCCGGATTTCCGAAGAGAGCCTGCGCCAGAAGCACCTTGACCTTATCATTACCCGAAAGACCTGACATCTGCTGATAGAGAATATCCTCCGGCAGACCGAGTCCCTGAATAAGCTTAGAGGCATCGGATTCAGCCTCCCAGCCGTTGAGTTCAGCGAATTCGCCTTCAAGTTCAGAAGCCTTAACGCCGTCCTCTTCCGAGAAATCCTCTTTAGCGTAGAGAGCGTCCTTTTCCTGCATGATGTCGTAAAGGCGCTGATTTCCCATTATAACGGTATCGAGGACTGTGTATTCGTCATAAGCGAAGTGGTCCTGTTTGAGTACGCTCAGACGCTCCTCCTTAGGCATCACGACCTCTCCCGAAGCCGGTTCGAGTTCGCCGCAAAGCACTCTCAGGAAAGTTGATTTGCCTGCACCGTTCGCACCGATAACGCCGTAGCAGTTACCGTTTGTGAATTTGAGATTGACGTTTTTGAAGAGCGTTGTTCCGCCGAACTGTACGCTGACGTTGCTTACTGTTATCATATTACCTCCGAAATTACCATGCACCGGCATTCTTAAAGATGCTTCACTTATGGAAAAGGTGAGACACCTCTTTTTGGTGCTTCTTTATTCATTCATAACTATACAATTTTAATTATACCACACAATCCAGAAAATAGCAAGATACACAGCAAAAAACTAATA
>ONAI01000108.1 GCA_900315755.1 uncultured Ruminococcus sp. | reverse complement strand
TGTGAGACCTACCGTTTCACATCGCTGGGAGCCTTTCTGTATTTTGAGTTGTTCAAGTGCATCGAGGAGAAGTTCATGCCTGTCAAGTGCCGCAACTGCGGACGGTGGTTCATCATGAAGCATACCACCTTCTCGCACTACTGCAAGCGGCTGATAAGCAGCAACCCTCCAAAGTCCTGCCGTGACATATCCATGCGGCACACCTTCAAGGACAAGCTCAAGAACGATCCTGTGTGGGAGATATATAACCGCGCCTACAAGCAGCACTACGCTCGTTTTATGAAAAAGAAAATGAGCAAGTCTGAGTTTGCTGAGTGGGGAGAGTATGCTATTGAGCTGCGGCAGAAGGCTACCAACGGTGAACTGGAGATGGAGGAGTATCAGAGGTTAATGAGAATATAGCATAAATGTCACTTGATTAAATCGCTCTGTTGTGGTATAATAACTACACTAAACGAAAGGAGGCGGTAACATGACATATGAACTGCGGCACTTTGATACTCCGCTAATGAGGTTCACAGCGACTGAGGATACAAGCACGCCCGAGATAGAAATACTCTGGGTGAACGAAGAAAAGAAGGCGTTACTGCCTCTTGATATGAATATTGACGGCGACAGCGTTTCGCGTTGGCTGAGGCATAGGACTATTCCAAAGAATCGTGCATACGTCCACAGCTTTCTAAGCAAGTGCGGACTCAATCTCAACCGTCCTATGAGTATACTAAGCGTATCAAAGGGACTGTCGCTGAACGACTGCTACTGGGTAGTTGAGGAAGGCTTTGAGGGCGGCTTCTCGCAGTACAATCTGTACGAAAACAGGTTCAGCAGAGCGCTGGGACTTATCGCCTTCACAGGCTATGGCAGCTCTGTGAGAACTTCTCTGGCGTCCTGTCCTGAGTTCACAACGAATGGTATGCTGCCTAAGTGCTGGCGCAGAGAGAACGGAGTTATCAGACTTTACAAAGGCGGAACAAGCGGAGCTTCAAATACAGGCAATGAGCCATACTCGGAATTTTACGCTGCTCAGATAGCAGATGCTCTGGGTATCAACGCTATCTCCTATGGACTGTCAAAATGGCAGGGTGAACTGTGCTCCACTTGCGAGCTGTTCACAAGCAAGGACTACTCGTTTATGCCGATAGGCAGACTTGTCAGCAAGGGCGGAATGAAAGCTGTCCGCGATTATTACAAGTCACTGGGCGAGGAGTTCATAGCCGCACTTGATGATATGCTTGTGCTTGACGCAATAATATGCAACGTAGACAGACATTTCGGAAACTTCGGATTTCTGGTGGATAACCGTACAAACAAGATAGCTGCTCCTGCACCGTTGTTCGATCACGGTAACTCACTTTTCAATCTTGCAGGCAGGGACGACCTCGCCTCAGGTAAAGCACTCAGCGATTATGCGGATACGCTTGTACCGTGCGTTTATGACGACTTCATCGGCACTGCGAAAAAGGTGCTTACCAACAGGCACAGAGACGGACTGCGCAGACTGCTCGACTTCCGCTTCAAGCGCCATTCAAGATATAATCTCGACAGCAAGCGTCTGAAGCTCATTGAGGAGCAGATACACAAACGAGCACAGGATTTGCTGAAATAAACAGGCTGTTCAAATTACGCAATATGCAAAATAGCCGCAGGGATCACCCTGCGGCTTGCTTTTTGTGTTGCAAAAACTGTTTCCGTATAGGTAATACATGGAATTAGTCTGCTATAGATTTACATACATAAAAATCAGTTAGTTTCAAAATTTTCCAACACTTCATCGGTAGCCTTTTCGCATTCTTCACATGAGAGAGAAGTTATTCTTTCATTTTGTCATATTCCTGTTTACGTCATTCGCTTGTGACTACCTCTCCGGTCCAGTCGATAATTCCGCCGAACTCGTAAATATGTGTATATCCCATATCAGCCAGCTTCTGCGAAGCTTCCTTGCTGCGCCGACCGCTTCGGCAGTATATGAGAATGACCTGGTCGAGGTCGGGCAATTCCTTTGGCTTCTCCGTGCTGATAGACTGGTTGGGAATAAGTATCGCACCGGGGATATGACCGCTGTCGTATTCGTCCTGACGCCGCACATCGACGATAATGTGTCCGTCTTCAGCCTGCATCATTTCCTTAGCCTTTTCCTGCGTTATCTGCTGATAGGCCGCCGCTGCAGAAGCCGTTGCTGTCCTGACTTCCGATTGAGTACCTTCCGCCGAACTTGTCCCATTGCCGCAGGCTGTCAGCAGCATACATAATACGGCGAAAACAGCAAGAGTTGCTCTCTGTGCTTTTGAGTTTCCCATAACAGGTGCCTTCTTTCTTATAGTTCTTTAAGCTTCCCGTCCACAAAGTAATAAATATTCTCTTTCTTATACCCATATTTCGAGCCATTGACGCTGATATGCGGCTCAAAAGTGAAATAGTCCACTGACGAAAGCAGTGCAGTGTTGCCATTTTCGATGTAAATACGGTCGTTTTTGTCCTTTACGATCGAGTGACCGAGATTGCCTAGAAAGTCAAGGTTGATAAATCCGCGATTAGTTATTAGCTGATTAATATGGAAATACAGTTCCTCAAATGTGGTCTGCGGAGTCGCAAAGCTGAGCATTTCAGCGTGAAGTTTCTCCTCCATAAGCAGACCGTTCCGCCACTCATCGCTGCGAATACTGCTTATATCATCAACTACTTTGCCGCCCTCGAGAATTATCGTTCTTGCGTAGTCGCCCCATATATTATCATTCTGCGGACTGAGATCGATCGTTATGATATCGTCCTCAGCTATCAGTCTATCGGAAGTTACGTACTCTCTTCCAGAAACCGAAACTGTGGTCTCGCCTCCCGAAAATACGAAAGCCCCCACATCCCAGTACCAGAAAGAATCAGCTCCCAATGCGAGCATTTTTTCTTCGCAGAGACGCCGCACATCGGTCAGCTTCATACCTGCATGGATCTCATTTTTTATGTATTCTATCGTGTTTTTCGCTATTTTCTGCACTTCGGAGTATTTCATATGATTGCCCTCTTTCTGTTCCGGATAATCCCTGATAATTACATTCTATCATTTTATCTGCAATAAAGCAATGGTAAGTGCAGAAATAATTGCTGATCCGGTGTTATAAATGAAGAATCC
>ONAI01000110.1 GCA_900315755.1 uncultured Ruminococcus sp. | reverse complement strand
CGCCCTGAGCGCCTGCCTTGTTCTTGTCGTCTTCTGTTGGCATTGTTTATTCCTCACTTTCATTTGGATATAAAAATAGCACTTGCAACTTAGTTTCAAACTTATTGCAAATGCTTGTAAGCGTTATTCTGCTGTGCAATCCCACACAGGGACTTCCTCGATTGCTGCTCTTGCTTCCAGTATGGCGAGGTATCTCTCCATAACTTCAAGCTGCATCTTGTATATGCTCTTCGGGCATCTGGGGACGAAGCTCAGATGATCCCAATTATCATACATCTTTTTCAGCTTCTTGTACCTGATTATCAGTTGATCATACTCAGCTGTGAAGCGCTCCTTGTAGTCCTCTGACTGCATGAGCTCTATCGTGTCTTTCAGTTCCATTCTCTCACCTCCTTCAAATGGGTATAAAAAATACACCTTAATGGTGCTGTAATTAATACTATCTGCGGCTCAGTTTCTTCAAGAGCCACGGTGTAAACAATGATTCAACGAATTTACCCAACGGAAGTATGTTGTACTGCGGTATGTACATTTTTTCACCACCTTTCACGCGCTAACGCGCATATTTAATAAAAAAGCGCACGATAATCACGCGCGCATTTGGGTATAAGAAAACCGCCTTGTTATGGGCGGTTAAAAAATCATTCAACTACAAATTTATTAAGCTCTCGGATTGTCATATCAATAGGTTCAATACCTTTTTCTTTACAATAGCGGCTTATCTCCCGGTAATTGTAATGAACATTCTCGGCTAAAACAGGTGATGTAAAGCCGCCTGCTTTCTCAGCAGCCTCATCAAGTTCATTCATCTTTTTAATATCTTCCTGTGACATAATCAACCCTCCTCAAAAGTATACGTATTAAGAAGTTTAATAGCATTTTCTTCATCTACAAACATTCTGTACGGATGCGGTCTACCAATTAATACAGCCCCAAGGGTATTTCGATAATGCTCTACAAGCTCTATATTCTTAGCATCCATAAACAAGAAACCACCATATCCTTTATCATATGATATTTTAGCAGCTATTGCAAACAAATGACCTCCAACCCCACTATACTTCTTACCTTTTCCAAGGTTATGCGGAGCGCTTTCAGCAATATTTACATATACAGCCATATCTTTTTGATAATCTGTAATAGCTACAAGTCCCTGAATATTATTATCGCCTACTATGCACAGTTTATAGATTTCCGAATCCTTCAAATCCTTATCAAGCCAGTTAAAATTCCACCCCTGCAATTCAGACAATTCTTTTTTAGTAGCCTTCTCATAAACAGTTGGAACAAGTTCACCTGTTTCAGTATCTTCAAGACAAGGAGTGAATTTATCAATAACAAGATTCATTTCTTGTTTCACCTCTGTTTCTATTATACCATTTTTCTCAGAATTGTCAATAGACTGATTGTTAACATTTTCAGCCTGCGGAACGGGTTCCTCAGTGTAAGCTCCTTCCACTTTCTCAGGCTCGCTGACAGTAACCTCCACAGCCTTACCCTCAGGCACAGGAGCATCGCTGACAGGCGGCTCAGTCTTGTACTCATGCTTTACCTCTCCCTCATACACCTTCTCCTTGCCCTCGTCACGCCTGAGAACAGTCTCGCCCTCCTCGGTATTGACCTTGTCGATGAAGTCCTTGAGTTCCTTCTGCGCCTGTCTGAGCTCAGCCTTTGCCTTCTTGATGTTCTCAGGATCCGTGAAGCCTTCGACCTTGCGCTTTGCCTTCCTGATCTCACGTTCAAGGGCTCGCTGCTGCTGTTCCAGCTTGTACCGGCGCTCTGAGTCGGAGTTGTCCACGCTTTCGGGGAGCGGATCACCGTCACGCCACAGCAGGATAGTGTGCCGGCAGTTGGGGTGGAACAACCCCTTTTCAATGGCACTGCTCAGAAGCGGAAACCACTTGCCGCAGTAACCCGACTTCCCCCACAGTATGCCGCCCTGCTCACGGACTTCACCGTCCCACATAGAGAAGGTGTCCTCGATGTAAATACGTCCCTGCCACGGCTCGCAGGTCTTGCTGCACATACCATAACTGCTGACCTGCACTGTATCATAACCGAGCGCCTTGTACTTTGCAGACTTGCCTTGCAGCGCTGCCCTGGTCGCCGTAGTGCGGAGAGCCATGCGGACATAATCGGCGATATTCACACGCCGTCCGTCCCGGTAGACGATGCAGTTTATGCCCTGATCGAGGAAATCCTTCACGGCAATGTCGATAGCCTGCTGCAAGGTCATAGAGCCGGTACTCATAGCAAGCTGAACGCGGTTCACGGTCTGTCGGTATACATCATCAGTCATTCGCAGAGCTGCGGTCTCAGCGTTCTTCTCCAGATAGCTGATGTCCTCGATAAGCTTGTTGACCTTAGTCGTATCAACTCCGAAGAACTGCGGCTCCGGTCTGATCTCCGCAGGAAGATCGGGGACAGGCTCAGCAGGCGGAACATCAGCACCGTTCACGCCCTGCTCAAATTCTTCCTGCATTATCTGCCGGGTATCGCTGTCGATCTGCTCAGTGTACTCTGCCATAATATCGGCGTTCTCTTTCCGGAACTTTTCAAGAGCGCGAAGCTTCTCCGCCTGCCATGCAGACCAGTTGAAGCCTTCCTGCTCCTCTTCTTCCTTATGACGTCCGAGATTGCGTTTCAGGGACTTCACAAGCCGCTGCTCTATTTCCTCGAACATACGGACTATGCCGCCGATACCAAGCATTACATATCACCGACCGAAGGCTCGTTCACGGTAAGCAGCCCTTTTTCGGACATTATACGCTGGACCTCCGCCGACTTCCACTCTTCGTCCTTAGAGGCGCCCCAGAGCTCATCGACCTGCGTTTCAACGGACATTACGCCGTAGGTCGCAGCCTTGCCGACGGTCTCAACGCGGCTGTCGAAGTCAGGAGCTCCGTACTCACCGAAGCTGACAGTAACATCCTGCTTGACAGGTACGATACCGCGAATGTTGTCATTCGTCATCAGAACAGCATTGATA
>ONAI01000111.1 GCA_900315755.1 uncultured Ruminococcus sp. | reverse complement strand
AAAACTAAACAGCAGCTTGAAAATTGAATATGGGATCAGGAGTTACGTTGTTTCCGATGGTGGGGCGGTGAGCCGTACCAGCCCAGAGATGCGCGATGAGGCGAAAGCCGAGCGGTAACATCTTCCGTTTCACACAGCGCAGGTGTGAAGTTAGCGATGAAAGTCGGGAACGGATACTTACACTCAGCCACAGTCCGAGCGTGATAAAACCGTCGCAGGCAATGGGAGTGTGCCGGGGCAGCCGAGCATCTAAGCTGCCTATGAGTCCGATGTGCAGTCGGCGGCTTCTGATTCGGTCAGGCAAGAGTGCGGCGGATACCACTGTGAAGTCGCAGCAGGTCCGTAATGTGTCGCGCACTTTTGTACTGACCCGTTCGTGATGTGTCTGATCTATATGCCAAATACAGTCCAAATTGCAATAAGGATACTGCTCCCACATTTTTCAATCAAAAGAGCAAATATCCGCCCGACACAGCCCACACAAATAGTTCGCGCGGCGGGGAGCCCCCGCTGGCAGAATCGTGGGACATTATTTCTAAGCTATTAATTACTGGCTCGGTAACCCACTATTTTCGTTAGCGTTACTCTTGCATGGTTGCCCGTAACGAAAAAAGCTGTCGGCTATGTCCGGGATCTTATGAGGAAGGAGGAATTGCATGAGTAATATGTTACAGACGAAAACCGCAGAAGAAATACTGACAACAGTATTCAAGCCGAAGGAGTTCATCATTGACGGTTTGTTAACGCAGGGACTGTACGTCCTTGCAGGTGCGCAAAAGGTTCGTAAGTCTTGGTTGGCAATGGATATATGTCTAAGTATTGCAACAGGAGTTCCTGTACTCGGACGCGATACGATACAAGGTACTGCGCTGTATCTATGTCTTGAAGATAACTATCAGCGAGTGCAGGACAGACTGTTTCAGATGAACGCTGAACCTATCGAGTCACTTCACTTTGCAGTAGCCGCTGACAAAATAGGCAGTGGTCTCGAAGAACAGATAGAAGCGTTCAAGAAAGAACACAGCGACTTAAAAATAGTTGTGGTAGACGTCATGCAGATGGTGCGCAGCAATGTTGAGTCCAGTTACGGTATTGACTACGCTGAACTAATTGCTCTTAAACATCTCGCATATCACTTGAACATCTGCATAATGCTGATTCATCACACGCGCAAGTGTAAGGACAACGATCCATTCAATATGATATCAGGCAGCACTGGTATCAGTGGAAGTGCTGATGGCAGTTACGTACTTGTTGAAACAAAGCGCGGCTCAGGTCATGCAACACTTCATTGTGTTGGTCGTGACTTTGAAAATTCTGAACTGCGAATGCATTTTGATACCGACGCCATGCGCTGGATAGTTGAGAATGAGCCTGCGACGCAGAAGAGCCGAGACAATGTTGTCCTCTCTGCTATATATCTTTTTATCAGAGAGCGCATTCACTTTGAAGGTACTGCAACTGAGTTGGTCACTGAACTGAAATCAGTTACCGATGAAGTCATTTACCCGAATCGAGTTACAAGAGATTTGATTCAGAATGGTTACGAACTCAGCAAGTATGGAATTGATTTCAAATACGAAAGAGTTCACAAAGGTCGCATTATTATTCTTCACTACAACGGAAGAAAAGGAGGAATTCTATGAGACGGAGAAACACAACCATAGCGATACGCTGCACAGAGGAAGAAAGCAGGCGTATCCATGAGCTCGCCGAGAGGCACGGGTTGAAGCTGAACGACTTCGTAATGCGGTGTGCTCTCGGCAAGAAAATCGTTGTTGCAAACGGCGTTGACGAGATAGTACGGCAGCAGAAAGCTATCGGGCGAAACCTCAAGCAGATAGCTACACTTGCTAACTCGGGCAGGCTGATCACCGTGAATTTCCATCCACTCTTTTATGAGCACTAAGCACGGCGGAAAAACGTAACAAGTTGGATATATACAAAACGAACAGAACACCAAGCAAAAGAAGAATCTACTAAAAAACAGCAGGGAGATATGTTCTCTCTGCTGTTTTGAAACCAACTTGCATTGGTTTAATGTAAAGTGAAACTGTCAAACTTCAAAGCTATGATCGAAATAAAGCACACATTCTTCACCAAAATCGATCCTTAATCTATATTTTGATCTAACATCAAAAATGACGTCGAATTTCATGTTGTTGTATAATTCTATTCTTACATTTGATATATATAGTCCTTTTATAAAATGCTGAAATGTAGCATTAGTAACTTCTTCTAATAAATCCTCTTGATATTGTGAATCACCAGAATATCTGCCCTCGAATATTTTGAGAGCTATCTTGGCTTTATTTTTGTCAATTAGCTTTAAATTCTCAATAATTGAAGGAATTACCTGTATGATTTCAGATTCAGAATCACTCATGATTTTGATTCTATTACTTCGATTCCATATATTGAAATAAAAGAAATAATAGTCTGATTTTCTTTCTAAATCCAAACTGCTCATTTGATAGATTGCACCTTTCTATACTGCTTAATTGTGAGCGTTAACCAGAATGGTATGCTATGTTTTTATTATAACAAGATTTGTTGAAATAGTCAATCAAAAGAAAAACATGAGTAAGACAAGCTGAGTATGTCTGCATAACATTAGTGAACTCCGACTACGTTGTGCGTACTGGACAGCAACTGGCGGGCGGTGATATCACAGCTGAAACTGCTGACGGATACGCTGTTCGATGTCAAGGCTCAGACAGACGAGACAATGACATATGCACAGATGGAACGGTACCTGCGAAATCAGCGGACGATATACAATCAGCTGCTGGAACAGGGGAAGGAGATACAGGAGCAGACGTCACAGAACGTGATGGCAGAGGTATCGAAGCTGGATCAGGCGGCGGAGGACCTCGTCTCACAGGCTGGGAGGCTGAACGAGCAGACC
>ONAI01000112.1 GCA_900315755.1 uncultured Ruminococcus sp. | reverse complement strand
AGCCAGGATCAAACTCTTTAGTTAATAGTATATATCAGAATGTTACCATTCTAAAATATCAATCCTGTTCAATAACGCTTGCGTTATTACTGCGTTTTTAGTCTTCTTACTTGACTTTCTTTGCTCTCGCAAAGGAATCTCAAGGGTCGTTACTTTTTCTTCTTAGCATTGTTCAATTTTCAAGTTGCTGTGCGCCGTCTGTTCAAGTTTGTTTTCGCTTTCCTCAGGCGACTTATTTATTATATCATGCAATCCATTAATTGTCAAGTACAAACTTTTCAACATTCTAAAAATAATTATGTTTAAAACTTCACTCACTCAGTTACTCAGATACTATTCTAATAAAAAAAGGAGTCCGAAGACTCCTAAAAAATACATTAACTTACGGTGTCGCTGCAGGAACATCATTATCATCAGAATCATCAAGATTTACCTTTTTGAGGTTAAAATCAAGTATCTCATCATCACTTCTGCCGTCCTGTTCTATCGGATAACTTCCGATAATATCCGAATTCTCTGAACGGCTGCAGCAAACTGACTCAACGATATAGTCCTTGACGTAAACCTTATAGACCGTATCATTTGAATGAGTGAATACCTTATTAATTGAATTTGCGAACTCATCTACAAGCGTCTGGTTAGCACCAGCATCAATAGTCGAGCCATCGAGCGCCAGCTGATGTCCCTTTTCGCCGTCCCAATAGAGATAATACTCGCCGCTTGCATCCTGTCCCATGAACAGCTTATTTCTCTCAGCAGTTTTAATGCTTTCGAGAGCAGCTATCTTATCACTGTCTGTCTCAGTAAGGAGCTTCTCATCAGCATTTTTGATAATGCCCATCGAGTCTCTTTCCACAAACTTATATCTTGTAGCCTGAGTCTGCGCAGCGTTGAAGACAACCTTCGAGTAGCTGTTCTGTGATCTCAGATTTGATTTCATCAGGAAGTATCTCCAAGTTGGAATAAGCACCGCCATAAGAATGCCTATGATCGCAAGAACAACGATCATTTCAATAAGGGTAAAACCCTTTCTCTTCTTCATAAAACACACCCCCACGCATTAATAGTTCTTCATAAGCCTATTATAGCAAATTATTCATAATTTGTCAATAAAAAGTTTTCATTCAGAACGCCAAAAAAATGTGCTGTTCATTGTGCAATCAGCCGAGAAGCTCCAGTGCTTTTTTCAGCTGTACGTCCTTATCAGTGCCGATATAGGACGGATCCATTTCAACAGCAACATCGGGCTCAATGCCTTTACCCTGATAGCACTCCCAGTCGCCGACTGTATAGGTTCCGGCTGTATAGTGCAGTTTTCCGCCGTCGCTGAGCTCTTCCTCCAGCTGGAAAATACCTTTTCCGAACGTTTTCTGTCCGACAAGCTTAACATCCTTGCCATACTGTTTCAGGAACGCAGCCGCTATCTCCGCAGCACTCATAGTCTTCTCGTTTACAAGTACAACGACCGGCTTGTCAATATCACCGGAGGAATCCGAGGTTTTCAGAGTTTCCGTTTTACCAGTGTAGTAATTCTTTTGCAGGCTTGCCTCGCCCACAAAATAATCGGCAAACTGAACTGCCTCCCCCATCTGACCTCCGCCATTATCACGAAGATCGAGCACAACGCCTTTCGCATTCTTGATCGTGTCCATAGGTTCAGCGCCAAACTCAGCGGAAGTAGTCCTGCCAAAGTTGTACACACGAGAGTAAGCTATATTGCCCACAAGTTTACAATCAACATTTCCGCGCATAAGGTCTTCATCATTGGAACGAAGAAAATCGAGTTCCATGAGTTTACCTTCACGGCGCAGAACAAGGTGCATTGTAGTACCGTCCTTGCCGGAAAGGCTCAGGGCAGTCGGAGAGATACCTTTTTCAGCAAAGTATTCACCGTCTACCGCAAGGATAACATCGCCTTTTTTCAATCCCTGCTTCTCGGCAATACTGCCTGCGGTAACATTCGCAACATACACCTCATTATCATCCGAAAGACCTATCGAATAGCCGCAGGTAATAAGGCACGAAACATTATTTATCGCATTGATGTAGCTTTCATCCGCGGACTTCGGCGGCAAATAGAAAGTGTAATCATCGTTATAAGCTTCCAGATAACCGTTAAGAACAGCAATTTCCTCATCAACGCCTTCCGGAAGTTTTACATCGTTATCTTCGAGAATATCCCTGCATTCGCTGATCAGTTTATATTTTTCTGAATCCTCAATTTTCTTCTTATTATATAAATAGGTACAGCCAGCGCCGATAGCCGCCGCCGCACTCAGGCAAAGAAAAGAATTGATGATCTTGTTTGTTAATTCCATAATATCACCCATAAAAAAACCTCTCTCATAAAGAGAGAGGTTTTATAATTATGCTTTAACTAAAGTTTCAGCCTTATTCTTTTGGTGTTTCTTTCTTGCCGTATTCCAAAACGCCTTCAATAGCATCGTAGTCATCGCTACCAGCCATACGATTACAGATAACTTTTCTTGATGCAGCTGCATCCTTGTCGTTGAGATCACCCTTTGACTTGTAGTCCTTAGCTTCAACGTAGCCTGAAGGAGCTGAACCCCAGTAAGTACCGTCTGTTGTGCAGCATACAGCTGGGCAAGAAGATCTCTTGATAAATGCAGAACCTGTTGCATCGTTGAACTTCTCGAAGTAGTTAACAACACCAGATGAGAGGTATTTTTGAGCTGAAGCAGCATCTTCAACCTTACCCTTATCAGCAGCCCATGTGCCATTATCGAAATCGATCCAGCCGCTCATTGTGAGCTTAATGCCCTTAGCGTCTGCGTCTGTGAGAGCTGCCTCGAAGCCCTTCTGGATTGAAGAAGCTGCTGAGTTAGCAGATGAGATCTTGGACTTTCTTACATATCCGAGCATTGAA
>ONAI01000114.1 GCA_900315755.1 uncultured Ruminococcus sp. | reverse complement strand
ATCTCATCATGTTTTATTCCTTATGCGGCTGATCGTGCGTTCAAACTCTCCGCTGTCAAGCCATTCAGCAAGAAAAAACTGTTCTAGCATAGGTACAGTACAGGAATAAAAGCCTACTCTATCATTGTACAATGTCAGATATTTCTTAGGAAGAACCATATATCCTGCTCTCAGCGATGGGGCTATCGTTTTGGAAAAGGTGTTGATATAGATCACGTTCTCGTCAGTCATTTGAGCGAAAAGCGTCTGTGGTGCTTTTCCGTTCAGAGTAAATTCCGAGTCGTAGTCGTCTTCGATGATCACCGCATTTCTATGAGAAGCCCATTCAAGATAATAATGTCTGCGTTCAGCAGATGCAGTTATAAGGCTCGGAAAGCTGTTGAACGGCGTAACATGGAGTATCTTTGCCTGTGTGCGTTCAAGCTCATCGGTACGGATACCCTCGCTGTCCATTTCGAGCATATCGCAGACAGCGCCGTTTGCGGTATACACCGCACGTATCTTCTCATACGAGGGAGATTCCAAAGCTATCATATTATCTCTGCCAAGCATCTGGATGCAGAGTCCATACAGATATTCCGCACCCGAACCAATGATGATCTGTTCGCTTGATACGTTTATGTTTCGACATCTTGCGAGGTAACGGCATATTGCGTCACGTAGCTCAGCACTGCCGCCTGTCGGAGATTTCATGAGAATGCGCTCTCCGCTGTCAAGGATTACTTTTCTTAGTAATGACGAAACCGTTGAGAAAGAGATGTTATCATTATGGATAATAACCGCATTTGAAGGTGTTGTGGAATCATTTTTCTTGTCAGATACAGGAAAGAAGTTATCCGAACAATACTTAACATAACAGCCGCTTCTCGGCTTCATTTCGCAGTACCCCTCATCGCATAAAAGCTGGTATGCGTGTTCAACTGTTATAATGCTGACAAGACACTCCTTTGCAAGCACACGTTTTGACGGGAGCTTCGCACCGTACACAAATGCTCCTGAGATGATACGACTTCGCAATTCCTGATAAATCTGCATATAGGCACAGATCGTGCTGCTGTGATCTATCTCAATGTACATTCTCTGCACCCCATTGTATATTTTTCTTTATTATACTACTTTTACCGGCGGTTTTCAACCATTTTGATGAAATATTCGTATACAGACGTATCATTGATAAGTTCAGGGTGGAAGGCTGTCGCAAGCTGATTATCCTGCTGTACAGCAACTATTTTTCCTTTGATTCTGGAAAGCACGTTCACACCCTCTCCAACACGTTCTGCATAGGGCGCACGAATAAACGGCATTTCAATTTCTTTTCCTGCAAACTCATCAACACAGCGAAAACTGCCGAGCTGTCTGCCGTAAGCGTTTCGTTTTACGGTAATATCGAGCGTTCCGAAGCAAGGTTCCTCTCCCTCTATTTCTTTGGCAAGCAGTATCATACCGGCGCAGGTCCCGAAAACAGGCAAGCCATTCTGTATTATTTCTTTCAGCGGTTCATACAGAGAGAGATCACCTAACAGCTTTCGCATAGCTGTACTTTCACCGCCGGGGAGAATCAGACCGTCAAAATGTCCGCTTAGGTCTTTTAGCTGACGGATCTCAAATGCTTCAACATTTATCTGTTTCAGCTTGGATATATGCTCTGCAAATGCTCCCTGAAGGGCAAGAACACCGATACGCATTATTTGCCCCTTTCTTCCATGATGAGCTTTATTTCCTGTTCATTGATGCCGACCATTGCTTCGCCAAGTCCTGATGAAAGCTCTGCTATCAGTTTTGCGTCTGTATAGTTGGTCACAGCCTGAACGATTGCTGAAGCACGTTTTACGGGATCGCCTGATTTGAATATACCCGAACCGACGAACACGCCCTCTGCTCCGAGCTGCATCATAAGGGCTGCATCAGCAGGAGTTGCCACGCCGCCTGCCGCAAAATTAACAACGGGAAGCCTGCCGCTGTCATGGACTTGTTTCAGCAGATTATACGGCACCTGCAGCTTCTTTGCTTCTTCATACAGTTCATCCTCACTGAGAGATACTGCGTGGCGTATCTGCGAATTCATCATTCTCATATGTCTGACGGCCTGCACGATATCGCCCGTGCCCGGTTCACCCTTAGTGCGTATCATCGAAGCACCCTCGGCAATACGGCGCAGAGCTTCTCCGAGATCTCTCGCACCGCAGACGAACGGTACTTTGAACTGCCGCTTATCAACGTGGTAAACATCGTCAGCAGGAGAAAGGACTTCGCTCTCGTCGATATAGTCGATCTCTATTGCTTCAAGTATCTGCGCTTCCACAAAGTGACCGATACGGCATTTTGCCATAACGGGAATCGTAACAGCTTCCTGAATCGAACGGATCATAGCAGGATCGCTCATTCTTGATACTCCGCCAGCGGCTCTGATGTCAGCCGGTATCCGTTCAAGTGCCATGACTGCACATGCACCTGCTTCCTGCGCAATGACAGCCTGTTCTGGTGTTGTAACGTCCATAATAACTCCGCCCTTGAGCATTTGTGCCAGTTCCTTGTTTAATTGATATCTGTCTTCCATGATAATTTCCTCACTTTCGTGTTTTTTATCATTATAGCAGTTAGTTTCTGATTTGGATATATCCAGTTTCCGTTTTTTTTATCGTACCAGTTGAAAAAAGTCAAATTATAAAAAACCCGCATCACCTGATGCGGGAATT
>ONAI01000115.1 GCA_900315755.1 uncultured Ruminococcus sp. | reverse complement strand
GCGAAACTCTCCAAAGGCGCTCCGCAAAAGGTGAATTGAAAAACAGTCCAGTGGACTGTTTTTCAAGAGGGAACGCCCTGCAAGAGAGGGCGTTCCCTTGTAACATTGACAGAAATGTCGCCCTGACGGCGCGCGCCGTCAGCGTAGTGCCTTTTCAATACGAAACGCCCTGCAATGAGGGCGTTTCCTTGCAGCATCAGCTGCAGCAGCCTGTTCTCTTTACGAATGAGTTACAGTCGGTACACTCAGGAACTGTCGGATCATCCTCGTGTGTTCCGACAGAAATGCTGTCAAGGCTGCAATAGTTCTCGGTCACCATGTTGTGCTGACACTGCGATACGCTGCATCTGATACAATTGTTTTTCTTCTTGCTATCCATTTCAGAATCGCTCCTTAATATATATTAAGTTCCGTTCGGGAACTGTTTTTATCTTTACCGTTTTCTGTCCGTTTATACATCTGTATCTGTATTGTTACCATTTTTTAATTGACCTGTTTAGCTTTTAATAGTATAATAGTATAGGATATGACATTTTTTTACTTTTTTCAGGATGGGTATTATCATGTTAAAACGATTCACAAATATTATACTCGCACTTCTTACCGCCTCTGCCTGCATATCAACAGCTTCATGCAGCAGTAACGTCCCTCATAACAGCAGCACTTCACTCAATGGTCTGAATGTTTCGGGAACTGAGGACACCGGTGCTGTCGGCGTCGATCACTTCTATGCCGAAACGACTTCCGCCGTGACTACCACTCCACCGGAAACTACCACTTCCACTACAACCGCTGTCACAACTACCGCTCCCCAGTTCATCAAGGGCGATATATGCGATGTCAACGGTAAAAAGCTTCTCTCGACCGATCTTAACTCCGGCGTTCGGATATACGATCAGAATTACAGGATCTCTTTCGCAAACATCCTCGATGCCACTACATCAGACGGCTTCGATGCGGCTCTGAGCGATACGCTCTCCGTTCCGAACCCTACCCCCGTGAACGGCAGAACTGACTATGCACAGTCCGTCAGACTTACCCTCAATGCCGACCTCCAGAATGCCATATATCAGTATATGCAGGCAAACAACCTCATCGGATCGGCAGTTGTCATGCGTACCGACGGCTCGGTGCTTTCCGAGGTCTCCTACCCTTCCTATGATCCCGATCTCTACCGCGCTGACCACTCATATGCAAACACGCTTATCCCCGGAACTTTCTTTAACCGCGCATTCCAGAACGCTTCGCCGGGTTCATGCTTCAAGATAATTTCCGCAATGGTCGCTGACATGAACGGTATCGAGTCTCTCACAGACGAGGGCAACTGGGTGGATTCCGGCACTGCTATCCACAACTGGGACTGGGATACCGCTCAGTACAGCTACCCGATACAGCGCGATCTCGTTTCAGCTGTTGCAAAATCAAGCAATGTGTTCTTCGCCAAGGCTTTCCAGATGGTCGGCGCTGAAAACGTCCTCACTCAGCTGCGCGAATACTTCATGTTTGCCAACGATACGCCTATCGAATGCGATTTCGGACCTATCGAGAACAATATCGAGGTCTACTGCAATGATGATCTCCGCAGAAGCGGCTTCGGTCAGGCTCATGTAAGGACGTGTCCGCTGTATCTCGCAGCACTCTGCCGCGAGGCTATTTACGGTGATATGGTGCGTCCGTTCGTAGTCAGCAGCTGCGTTGATACAAACGACCTCACAACCCCTTCTGCTGAGGGCAGCAAGCCATACGATGTTATCGCATCTGTTCCGGCTGAATACCGCGATTCCCTGCTTGAAGGTATGCTCGGAGTGACCTCGCACCTCGGCATATATATCCCGGAAGGCTACACCCTATATACGAAAACCGGTACTGCTGAGGTCGGCAGCGGCGACTACCTCTACATAACAGGCTGTCTCAAAAACAACGCTGACAATACTGATTCTCAGCCGGTATTCACCGATTATTCCGATTACGGCAATAACGGCTCTTACATAATAGTAATGCAGATACAGAACCCGAAAGAGCATAATTTCGCATACGCAAGCGATTCTGCCGCTTACTACAAGGGTATCATCGACCTTGTCCTGAGCTATTGACATTCCTGCATTTTTCAGTTATAATATTCCTCAGCAAAGCCCTTTCATACGATATAACAGTTTCCTTAATTCTAAAGGAGGTTTTGAAATGTCCAAGAATACAGACGAAGAACTCAACAAGCTTTATAAAGAGATAAAAAGCCAGAAGCTTGCGGAATCTGAAAGTGCTCCGCACAAAAGAAGCTCCGGAAGCTCAGGCAGCGAAAGCGGCGACCTGATGCAGTTCTTTATCGGTCTCATCATGCTCGCAGGCGGACTTTATATGGTCCTTCAGAATATAAACGTTACAAGCAGCTGGGGATTTTTCTCCTACCGCATCGGATTCTTTCAGGTGTCAAGCGGTATGGTGCTTCTCCCCTCGATCATCGGCATACTCATGCTGTTCATGATGGAAAAGCGTATATTCGGCTGGATAGTCCTCTCGATAGGTATTGCGATAATCCTTCTTTCTGTTTTCCTTACTACGCATATCTACTGGAAAACTACCAGCGCTTACAACTTCATTATCATGTTCGGTTTTGTCGCTGCCGGCGCAGGTCTTGTTATCAAACAGCTCTTCAAACAGCGCTGAAACTCTGAAATA
>ONAI01000117.1:3198-4144 GCA_900315755.1 uncultured Ruminococcus sp. | reverse complement strand
TGAGGACGAGCTTGCTGCTCACGGTGTAAACATCGTAATATATGCAAATCAGCTCACAAGAAGTGCATTCCCCGCAATGCAGAAGACTGCCGAGGACATCCTCCGCTACCACCGCGCTAAGGAAGTTGACGACAGACTTATGTCCATCAAGGACATCATCACTCTCATTGACGAGCTTTAAGGAGAATAAATATGAAAGTCGAAAAGTTAGTTGAACTCATCGGTGCGGATTTCTACACAGGTGTTCCGGACAGCCAGCTGAAGGCCCTCTGCAATTACCTCATCCACACCTATGGCATTGACAAGTCTCACCACATCATCGCTGCTAACGAGGGCTGCTGTACTGCTCTCGCTGCCGGCTATCACCTCGCAACAGGCAAGGTCCCGGTAGTTTATATGCAGAATTCCGGCGAGGGCAACATCATAAACCCTGTTGCTTCACTCCTCAACGACAAGGTATACGCTATCCCGACACTCTTCATCGTAGGCTGGCGCGGCGAGCCCGGTATCCACGATGAGCCTCAGCACATCTATCAGGGCGAGGTAACTGTGAAGCTTCTCGAAGACATGGACATCGAGACCTTCGTTATCGGTCAGGATACCTCCGACGACGAGGTCGCTGCTGCTATGGACAAGTTCCGCGCAGTATTCGCTAAGGGTAAACAGGCTGCTTTCGTTATCAGAAAGGGCGCTCTCACTGACGCTCCTAAGGTAGAATACAAAAACGATAACGCTATGGTGCGCGAGGACATCATCAGACACATCGCAGCTGCTGCCGGTGAAGATCCGATCGTCTCCACAACAGGTAAAGCAAGCCGTGAGCTTTTCGAGATCCGTGAGGCTAACGGTCAGGCACATAAGTACGATTTTCTCACAGTCGGATCTATGGGACACGCTTCCTCTATCGCTCTCGGAGTTGCACTCAACAAGCCGCAGCAGCGTATCT
>ONAI01000117.1:0-3149 GCA_900315755.1 uncultured Ruminococcus sp. | reverse complement strand
AACGGCGCTCATGAGACTGTCGGCGGAATGCCTACTGTTGCCGCAAATATCGACCTCACAGCTATCGCTAAGGCTTGCGGATACAAGTACGCTGTCTGCGCTGACAGCTTCGAGGCTCTCGACAAGGAGCTCGAAGCCGCTAAGAACCGCAAGGCTCTCAGCTTCATCGAGGTTAAATGCTCTATCGGCGCTCGTAATGATCTCGGACGTCCGACAACAACAGCTCTCGAAAACAAGCAGAATTTCATGGCATATCTCAAAACTCTCTAAGCGCAGAGCCTGTGCTCCCTTCCACGTTGTCGCTTGTTTCACGCGCTCATGCCACTAATTATGGATGAGGTGCAAGGGAGTTTCTCCCCTATAATACAAACCTATATTTACAACATAAGCCCGCAGGACTGTCCTGCGGGCTTTTTATGCAACATTTTCTGTTATTGCGAATATAATACTATCAGACATCGGCGATGTTCACAAGTACACCATATTCCGATACGTCGATAGTGCCGAATGAAGGGTACTTTTCGTCGCGCGGACACGCAGCACTTCCGGGGTTGAGCAGCCAGATACCGTCCTCATAGGACATAAAACGCTCATGGGTATGTCCGAAGAGGATAATGTCGCAGCCGTTCTCCTTTGCAACGAGTTTAAGATGCTGGAGAGACGACCTGACACCGAATTTGTGTCCATGCGCAGCGAAGATCTTGTGCTCGACAGCCGGAAGCACAATATGATCCGGACTGAGAGTATCGTAATCGCAATTGCCTGCAACATGGATTATCTTCGGAGCGAATTCCTTATGCGAGATCACGAAGCGGTCAAGTTCAGATTCGCCGTCACCGAGGTGTATGAACCAATCAGCGTCGGAATTCCGAATGAAAACGCTTTCAATGGCAGAATAGCTGCCGTGGGTATCTGAGATAACGATTATACGCATAAACATCACCTGAATCGTAGTTCAGCGCCGGAAGTGAAAGGTGAATATACAGGCGCGAACGGTATATAAAAATAAGATAATTTTATCAAGTCTTGGGGAAATAAAAGGAATTTATATCCTTTATATGTATATTATATCATAAATAAATTCAAAAATCAATAGCAAAATTATCAAAAATTGTGAATTTTCGGAGGCGACTATGAATAATAATGGTATTGATCCAAAGAAACTCAGCGGACTTCTCAATGTTGTGAGCAAAAAACTCGGTGTTTCGCCGGATAAACTCAGGAGCGAACTCGAAGCCGGTAAATTCGACAGCGCTCTCTCAGCCATGAACCGTAACGATGCTGCGAAGTTTCAGCAGGCTGTAAACAATCCCAAAATGGTCGAGCGGATGATGAGCACTCCTCAGGCGAAGGCACTCTATAAGAAGCTTTCCGGCGAAAAATAGACATTCATGCAGTGGGGTGGCGGATAAGTGGACGATATAATGGGAAAACTCGGTGAACTGCTCTCGGATGAGGAAAGCGTTCAGCAGCTTACCGAGCTTGCACAGATGATGATGTCGGGAGACGAGGAAGGTAATCAGGAAGGCTCTGAGGAGTCCTCAAACGGCGAAGGTATGCCCGATCTGGGCGCTGTTATGAAGATAGCCGGACTTGCAGGCGCACTCTCGCAAAAGGACAAAAACGCCGAATTGCTGCTCGCTCTGAAGCCTCATCTCAGCGAGGAAAGACAGAAAAAGGTCGATAAGGCAGTTAAGCTGCTGAAGCTGATCGCTATCTGGAATATGGCTAAAGAAAACGGACTTCTCAGCGATCTTTTGTAAGGAGTGAAGCTTATGCCGGCTCAGAACAGCCGTCACTGGAATATGGAGCGCCGCAGAAACGGCTCAATTCCGGCAGACTATAAACCAAATGCCGATATTCCGCCGGTAAATGCTCCCCTGCCGGATGATGTCCCCGCAGATGCCGCTCCGCATACAGCTGAGATCAACAGGAACTCCCCTGCGGACATTCTCCGAAGTCTTTCCGGCTCGCTCGATGCTGATAGGCTGCTCATCGCCGCCATGCTGATCCTTCTTTCAAAAGAGGGCGCTGATACTGCGCTTATCCTCGCCCTCGCCTACATACTTCTCTGAGGTGAAAACTATGGACAATGACCTTATTTTTGCGGCAGTCTGTGCAGGAACAGTCCTCGTGACAGCGCTCTACCTCATACTGCGCGGCAGGTCGCTCGGAAACCTCCTCTCAGCATCACTGACAGGTCCTGCGGCACTGTTCATACTCGAACGTTTCAGCGAGCCTCTGTCTCTGGACGTGCCTTTGAATACGTTCAATATCTGCGGAAGCGCTGTCCTCGGCGTACCCTATACAATTATACTCGTCCTGCTTTGAAGAGTATTGCCCTTATTGTACTTTATTCGTAATTTATTGAGGAAACCCCTTTTGAGAAAGGGGCTTTCCTCAAACTCCCTTCCTAAAACTTTCGTCTTAAACTTCCGGTTTTTTGTTTTTATGTTAGTTCTTATACCATTGCGAAAAAAACGAAATAAAAGTCTTTGGAAAGGGGTACGGGGAAGAACCTTTCCTCTGCATGGTGTTCTTAACACAGTTAATATGTATGGTTTCTCCGAGGAGGTCATCCTCGGAGATTTTTATTATGCATATTTGGTCGTGCCAAGCTCGTTCATCTCTCCGTCAAGTCTGAAGGCTTTATCCGGATGAAATGTGAAGTATATAACTATGTGATTACCGCAGGTCCTTGAACGTTTTACAGTCTTTTCGTGGACTTCAATTCGCTCTATAAAAGCTCTCATAAGCTCTGGTGTGACCTTTGAAATTGTTACATACCTCTTAGCCTTGGTGATAAAGTCACGGATACATTTCTCACGCACTTTCATTTCATCAAGCTGTGAATTGAGGGTGCCGATCTTTGCTTTCAGCTCAGTCTGCTCATTTTCAAAACTTGCAGATAGAAGTTCATAACGCTCGTCTGTAATTTTGCCGTTAGATCTGTCCATATAGAGAAGCTGTATTGCTTTGTCGAGCTGCTTGATTTTAGACGCATATTCATCTCTAAGGCTCTCGGATTCTTTAAGCTTCTTTGCCGCTTCAGCTTCGCCGTTCTTCATTGCATCGCTGTAAAACTCTTCCGAATGCTCCCTTGCGTATTTCGTCTCCTTTTTCATTGCTCTTAAAACTATCTCGTCGAG
>ONAI01000118.1 GCA_900315755.1 uncultured Ruminococcus sp. | reverse complement strand
CTGCTTGCAAAACCTGACGCTGAACTTGCTGACTGGAAGGCAGCAGACTTCTGCAATGATGAGAGATTGAATGTATTTGACCTGTGCCTGATGAAAAGGTTGTTATTTACAGATGAACAGCCGATTCAGGAAGAAATACCAGTGCATGAAGAACAGCAAAGCAACTTCATTACGGCAAATATGGCAAAACACGGCGCTTCTCTCCCTACACAGGGCAATGCAAAAATGGTCGTTTTCTATGTGGATTTTCCCGACTGTAAATATGACTATACGCCGAGCACAGATGAGCTGAACAGTATTTCTTTCGGTGCGGCAGACGAAACAGATCCATGCTATCCGTTCGAGAGCTTCTCTGCATTCTACGGCAGAGCCTCCAAGGGTGCCATGAAGCTTGACGGTCAGGTCTTCCGCTATACGACTAAAGAAAACCAGTCTGTATATGACGACAATAAAGTCAAGATAGCTGAGGAATGCTACGAGGCTTTCAGGGATAAAGTCGATTTTTCACAGTTTGACGGAAACGGTGACGGCAGGATAGACGCTACGCTTTTCACAGTTCCCGAGAAGGCGGGCACTGACCACTGGTGGCCGTGTGCCGGGGCATTCGGCGACCCGAATTACCGCGTGGACGGCATGAGTATAGGTCACATAATCACCGGCAATGCCCAGATAGGTTCAACTGCCGATCATATCAATTACACAAGCTCCTATTGCCACGAACTGGGACACTGCACCGGTCTGCCTGACTATTACCTTTTTACGAATCCGAATGACAGAGAGGGTATGCACGGCACGGCTGGTATCGAGCTTATGGACACTGATGCCGGTTCAGACTTCGGTGCATTCTCAAAGCTAATAGAGGGTTGGTACAGAGAAGATCAGGTTCAGATTTATGATGCTTCAAATGGAACGCAGACTTTCACACTGAACAACGCTCAGACAGACAGCGGAAACTGTATCATTATCCCTAACGGTCGGCTTGCTGATGATTATTTCTCGGAATTTTTCATCGTAGAGTACGCTACTAAGGACGGCAACAACAGCGGTATCGGTACAAAAACTGCATGGTGGGCAAAAAGCGGCGAAGGCGTTCGTATCTATCATATTGACGCGGCAACGGAATACGGTTGGAATACCTATTTCCGCTATGCAAGCGGCAGCGAGTTCACAAATCAGGACAAAGGCAGACGCCTTATCCGTGTGATCGATGATGTGGAAAAGGATAACTTATACCATACAGGCGATGTGATAAACGGCAGCATTTCCGGTTTCCGCTGGTATGATTCAAACGGCGGTCAGACAGTTGAGACAGGTCTTACAATAACGATCGGAGAATTGAAAGATGGTAAGTATGCTGTTACAATAGGATGATGTAAAAAAAGGCAGCAGATTATAGCGAAGAGCGTTATGCAAAACGTCATAATTCTGATCGAATATGTCATTGAACAAAGATGTCAGATACGATATAATTAATATAGAAAGGGAAAAGTGTGTCTGACTTTACATCGTTTTCCGTAATAAATCGGGGACAGTCAGATGTCCGGAGGCTGTATCCTTTTCTCAGGGATACAGCCGTTTGGATTATATGCTATTATTAACTAATGGATAATTATGTAACAAATATGCAGGTGATAATAATGAAAAACAAAATCATATCCGCATTAATGGCAGCAGTCTTTTTATTAAGCTGCACTCCTTTGGATTCAAGTTCAGTATCAGCCGAAGGAAAACAACCAAAGCTGATCGCACTGACATTTGATGACGGACCAAATACCACAACTACAAATGATGTGCTTGATATTCTTGAAGAATACAATGCGAAAGCATCATTCTTTCTTATTGGTGACAACATAAATGAAGAAAGCGCATCATCTGTCAAGCGAGCCCACGATATGGGCATGGAGATAGACAATCACTCAAAGACGCATTCAAATATGTCAAAAATGCAGGCAGAGGAGGTTAAGGCAGAAATAACATACGTTGATGAAAAGGTAAAGGAAATAACAGGCGAATACCCGAAGTTTTTCCGTCCTCCGTTCATTGATGTAAGTCAGAGCCTTTACGATGCTGTTGATCTGCCTTTTATATGCGGAATAGATTGTCAGGACTATATGCCGAATGTTACTGCTCAGGAACGCGCGGACTATATTCTGAACGGTGCAAAAGACGGAGTTATCGTTCTTCTGCACGATGCCGCAGGCAATCAGGCTACGGTAGATGCACTGAAAATTGCGATGCCTGAGCTTGTTGAACAGGATTATGAATTTGTTACGCTGACAGAGCTTTTTGAGCGTCAGGGCGAAACTCCGAAGCATAATATACTCTACTCAAATGTCGGAAAGCACCCGACAGGCTACAGAGAGATACAGGAACTATCCTCAGATTCAACTGACCGTATCACTTTAGATCCTGCTCTGCTTGATTCTCTTGGCAATTCCTATGCTGTCGAAATGGAATATTCAAGCTCAAGCGGTTATCCGCCT
>ONAI01000121.1 GCA_900315755.1 uncultured Ruminococcus sp. | reverse complement strand
TTTAGAGTGCTTCCCTTAGCGGAATTTGTGGGCTACCGAGCCGTAAATTTACGGTACATATTCGGTATCCTGCGAAACCGCCAAAGGGGGCTCCCCTTGGTCGTCCGCATTTTTTTGCTGAAACTGAAGTTTTGCAGTTTAAAAGGACGTTCCCGGAGGAACGTCCTATTTTTAATATGTACTTAATATGTGCCGTAATTCAGAGGTGCATTGGCATCAGTTGAGAAGTAATCCTTCAAAACATAGCCGTATGTGCCGTTATAGCATACATAGTAGAATTCGCCGTATGAAGAGATGTACTGTACTTCGCCGCGTGAAGGTATTCTTGCAAGTGCAGCGGCATTTCTCGAAGCGTACTGTCTGAGTGTAGCGAATTCGCTTGCACAGCAGTAGAGCGAGGTAACGTAGTTGTTTGATCCCTGACTGCTCTGAGCTGTATTTGAAACATATACCATTATCTTTGTGCCTGGATCAACAGTCTTATTTGCAAGAGGCGACTGACTGATAACGTAATTCGCCTCGACAGAATCGCTTGGTGTGAGATTTATCTCGAAATCAAAGCCGGCATCTGTCAGCTTTCTCATAGCGTCCTCAGAAGAAAGACCTACAACATCAGGTACTTGACTTCCGGTATCAGCGGGGGCAGGTTCTGTCGGAGCATCGGTCTGAGTATCAGGTTCGGTAGCTGGCTGAGTAGTTTCCGGGAGCGTTTCGGGAGCAGTTGTGGTCGCAGCTTCTTCGGTCGATTCAGCAGTTGTTGATACAGCCGCAGTGCTTGTCGGAGCTGATGATGACTTATCAGAAGAGGAATCGTCCTTATCCGATTTCATGAACCATATCAGCAATATTACAGCAGTTGCCGCGATGATAAGGCTCAGGACTGCAATTACTACCATAAGGCTGTTATTCGATTTCTTGGGCGGCTTCTGGTCAGGAGCGCCGTACTGGTAATTCTGCTGGTTCATATTCGGCTGGAAATTACCGTTGTAATCAGGATTGCCGTTCGGAGGCAAAGCACCGTTGAACTGCTGAGGCGGCTGAGCCTGTTCTATCGTAGTTCCGCAGTTGGTACAGAAATTTGATTCCGGCAGGAGTTCACTGCCGCATTTCGGACATTTCATATCAATATCTCTCCTTAAAAAATGCTGCTTGTGGTCTGCCTGTTATCAGGCATGGTAACACTATTTAATTTTACCATATTTCGTCAAGTCCTTCAATAGAACGACGAAAAAATGTAAAAAAATACCGCACAAATTTTATGTTAAAAGTTTGTGCGTTAGTGACAAATCACGTATCAGTTTTTAGCTGCGGCGATACTTCTTTCGAGTGCTTCTGCACGTAAGAGAGCGGTATCTATGTGGTCGCAGAAGTTATCCTTGCCGACTCTTTCTGTGAATCCCGCCTTAGTCATAGCGCGCATAGGCTGTTCGTTGACGTGCGAGAATATCACCTTTATATCGCGCTTTTCACAGCGCTTTACGATATTCTTGAGTTCCTCAACACCTGTTGAGTCGATCGCAGGAACGTTTCTCATACGGATGATGAGTATGTGGAACTTCTTATCATCGAGGACGTATCCGAACTTATCTGAGGCAGCAAAGAACATAGGTCCGTTTATCTCGTAAACTCTGGTGTTATCCGGAATTTTCTTGAGTGAGATGTTATCCGGATCGGTATCCTCATCGTCGGTAACGTCTATCCAGTTGTGAGCCTCGGTAACGTCAGCCATACGCTTCATGAAGAGGAGAGAAGCGAGCACAAGTCCGACGCCGATGGCAACTACGAGATCAAATACAACTGTGAATATCAGTGTTACGAAAAGCACGATGATGTCGCTCTTAGGAGCACTTCTGCAAGTATTGAGGATGTTCTTCCAGCCGCACATATTGTAAGCGACAATGAAGAGGATCGCAGCGATAGTCGGCATAGGTATCAGCTTAGCGTAAGGCATGAGCGATACGAGTATGAGCAGTTCTTGACGTTTGCAGCAGTACGCGCGATAGCACCTGTTGCCGGGATACCGCCGAAGAATGCAGAACCGATGTTAGCTGTACCCTGAGCGATGAGCTCCATGTTGGAACGGTGCTTTGAACCGATCATACCGTCCGAAACGACACATGAAAGGAGAGATTCAACAGCTGCAAGAACTGCAATGGTGACAGCATTCGGCATGAGATTCTTAACTCTGCTGAATGTGACCTCCGGCACCGTGAATTTCGGAGGTGCTGATGAGATAGAGTAAAGGTCGCCGATAGTATTAACGTTTATATCGCTGAATTTCACGATGAGCGAGCAGATAATGACTGCGATTAGTGAAGCCGGTATCTTGTCGAGCTTTTTCGGCCACAGAATGAGTATAGCGAGCGAGACACAGCCGATGAGGAGTGCCCAGCCGTTGAGAGAATCGAAGCAGCGGAAGATCTCTTTCAGCTTATCAACTGTCTCGATAGGAGAGTTCTCGAATGTAAGTCCGAAGAAGTCCTTGATCTGACCGATGACGATAGTGAGCGCGATACCGAATGTGAATCCGGAGGTGATAGTATTGGGTATGTACTTGATAAGAGCGCCGAAGCGGCAGAAGCCCATTATTATCATGAGGATTCCGGCGATGACAGTCGAAATAATGAGACCGTCCATTTGCTCTGAAGCCACGATACCGGCTACGATAGTAGCGAATGCAGCAGTCGGACCTGCGATCTGTACACGGCTTCCGCCGAGAAGAGCGACAAAGAAACCGGCTACGATAGCGGTATAAAGACCTTGCTCAGGACCTACGCCGGATGCGAGAGCGAGTGCTATCGAGAGCGGTATAGCGATGATAGCAACGACTATTCCGGCAACGACATCCTTAGCGAACTGCTCTTTTGAGTAGTTCTTCATTACGGATAAAAGTTTCGGTTTGAGTTTTTCCTCACTGGGTTTAGCAGTTTTCTGAGACATTTATATTCCCCATTCTGATAAAAAATTTCGCCTGAGCGAACACACGATTAACATTATACTACTATATATTGACGATTTCAAGCAATTGAGCGAATTTTGTCAGTTTATCCATAATAATGCTTGAAGAGGCGGAAATTCTTGAATATACGGCATTAAAACGTAATTCTTTAT